>JAQGHT010001017.1 GCA_028291565.1 Planctomycetaceae bacterium
AAGCTTTTGACATCGAAGGCGTCTTTCGGATTGAGCCCGTCGTACAAGAGAAGTCAGGACTCATGGCGGGATTCTACCATCTTGACGACGCCCAAGTGGTCAAGGGTGGACGCTAACGTCACGTAGCATAAGCCGCTGGCTTGTGCGTTAAAAGCAGCACACAAGCCAGCCTGGCCTCATAAGCCCTTTTCCCATAAAGCTTTTGGTGAGCAGCTTCTGCTCAATCGCCAGTGAAGCTGACTCAGCCAAATTCGTCATCACGCTCCTCTGCGTCCAGACGAGGAAATTGCAGATGTCGGAACCAGTTCGGTGGATCCAGACTCCACGATTCCTAGCGTTCATTTCGCTGGGATTGTGCGTGGCCATCGGAATATTCTTGGCGGCGGTTGGCCCAAGACACGCCAAGTTCAGAAATGTACCGGAAGAGGTGAGCTCTCTGTCGCCAGATGTTCGTGACCCCAGGCAGGTCAGCAATTCACAGACAAGTGTTAAGGCAGCGAAAATCCCTGAGCAAATTTCAGCACCAATCAGGCTTGCGGCAGTGCAGAATGAAACGCCTGCTCCCAGGTTCAAGAAAGAAGGGCCAAATGGGGCATTGCGAATTTCGTTCACCGATCTCGACCCGAAAGAAAAAATCAAAGCAGATTTAAATTCCCTGGAACTGCTTCGATCGCTTCCCGAGAATCTGCGGCAATTGAATGGGGTGCGAATTCGGATCCGAGGATATATGCATCCAGGTTCCGCTTTCCAAGAGACCGGAATCGAGCGGTTTATCTTGGTTCGAGATACTTCCGCGATGAATTTGGGGGCCGATTATGCCCGAGCGTCCTGCGAAATGGTGATTGTCAAATTGATAGCAGGTACTTCCACAGATTTTAGTGAAAATCGTGCGATTGACCTCGAAGGGAATTTTAGAATTGAGCCGGTAGTGCACAAATCGTCTGATAGGGTCGAAGAACTTTACCACCTTGATGATGCTGTTGTTCTGCAGAGCAATCGCTCACCCAATTAATGAGTTTAATTGGCCGAACGTCTCTGCGTTGTGCGTAAAGTTGATGCTTCCATCGGTCCCCGATCACATCGGTCAATCGGCAAAAAACCTGACGCACAAGCCAGCGGCTTATGCTACGTGCGAGGAATTGTTTCAAATTCCCCAGTATCGGTTATAATGGAAGAGAGTTTCGTCCCGGTGTTTGCACGTGTCAGACGCCGTGATGCTTTGTGTCGTCAGACGGCGACACTTTTGACCGCTTCGGAGACCGACCGATGGTGTTTTCCCTCAACCGCCGACTGCCTTTATTGACAGTATTCAGCGTTTTTGTGGCTCTGGCGACCGTTTGCTGGCCTCTCGGCAAAGCCGAAGCCTGCCCCTTCTGCGGTGCGGCTCAGATGACGTTGGCCGAGCAACTGGCCGCTGCCGACGCCGCTGTACTCGTGCAGTGGGTCGATGGCGTCAAAGATACCGCCGAAAAACCCGGCACGACCACTTATCAAATCAAGCAAGTGGTCAAGGCTCCCAAATCCGCCAAGAAGGAGCAGAAGATCACGCTTGATCGTTATCGTGTTGCCAAGCCCGGCGAGTTGTTCTTCATCCTCGGAACAGACATGGGCGAAGGCAAGGGAGTCGAATGGGGCAGCCCGTTGGAAGTCTCGGAAACGAGCTTCAATTACATGTCCCAGGCGCCGTCACCCGAAGCGCCCCCCGCCAAACGCCTGGCCTACTTCTTAAAGTTTCTCGAATTCTCCGATCCGATCATCTCAAACGACGCCTTCGCGGAATTCGCCAACGCGCAATACAAAGACGTAGAACAACTTTCCCCCCTGTTGCCTCGGGAACAGATTCGAAAGTGGATCAGCAATCCTGAAACCCAGGCGACTCGACTGGGACTCTACGGCATGATGATTGGGCTGTGTGGCGACGATACCGATGCCGTATTGCTCGAGAAACGCATTCTGGTCAAGAGCGATGAATTTCGGCTGGGAATCGATGGCTTGATGGGGGGCTACCTGCTGATTAAGAAAGAAAAAGGTCTGGACGTTCTCGATGAGCACAAACTGAAGGACAAAAAGATCCCATTCAGCGAAACTTTCGCGGCGATGCAGGCCCTGCGATTCATGTGGTCCTACGGAACCGGTCGGATCGCTCCCGATCGTTTGCGGCAATCCATGCGGATTCTGCTGGACCGTCCAGAAATGGCCGATCTGGTGATCGCCGATCTGGCCCGCTGGAAGGACTGGTCCATCCAGGACCATTTGATGAGCATGTACGGCGAAGGTGCCTATGACGTCCCTTCCATCAAGCGCGCCATCATTCGCTTCATGCTGGTCAGTTCGAAAGATCTCGCGAATTCCGGCGGAGCGCAACTTCCCGAGCACGTCGCCAAGGGGCAAAAGTTGCTGGAAGAACTGCGGAAAAAAGATCCCAAAACGGTCTCCGAAGCCGAGCGGTTTTTCATCGTCCCGTGAATCTTCGAAGTATCAACTAAACCGTAGGATGGACACTCCTGTCCGTCCTTCTCGTGCGATAAACGGCAATGTTCGATTTACGACCGTGGGACGGACAGGAATGTCCGCCCTACAGATCGTGGACGTCGGACAAGAGGCTCATCCTCCAGCAGGAAACTCGACAGGGAACACCGATGCCAATCGAAAAGCTGGCGGTCATTGGCGCGGGAACAATGGGCCGCGGAATCGCTGAATGTGCCGCGGCCCATGGACTGCAAGTGGTCGTCGTGGACCCGGTATCTGATGCTCGCGAAAGGGCGAAAAAACACATTCGCACTTCGGTGACCAAGGCCATTGAGCGCGGTAAATCGAAAGCCGCATCTCCGGACGAAGTTTTGGATCGCATCCAATGGAGCGAGACGCTCGCGGTTTGCTCAAATGCCCAATTTGTTATTGAGGCCGCCAGCGAGCAGGAGACGATCAAGTCCGAGTTGTTTCGCAACTTGGATTCAATTTGTCCGCCATCTGTCATACTGGCCAGCAATACTTCCAGTATTTCCATCACGCGATTGGCGGCGATGACTCAGCGGTCGGCGCAAGTTGTGGGCATGCACTTCTTTAATCCGGTACCGATCATGGCCCCGGTCGAAATCGTCCGAGGTTTACAAACTTCCGAACAGACGATCACTGCCACCCACGAATTATCTCGACAATTGGGCAAGCAGGCATTCTGTGTCGGCGACAGTCCGGGATTCGTCGTCAACCGGGTTCTGATGCCCCTGATCAACGAGGCCGCCTTCACACTGCAGGAAGGCGTTGCAGATGCCAAGACGATCGACTCCTTGATGAAGTTGGGCTGCAATCATCCGATGGGGCCGCTGGAATTGGCGGATTTGATCGGCTTGGACGTGTGCCTGGCGATTATCAAAGTTCTGCATCGCGACCTGGGCGACCCCAAGTTTCGACCGTGCCCGCTGCTGACTCGCCTGGTCGATGCCGGGAAGCTGGGCCGTAAATCCGGCGCGGGATTTCACGAATACAATGTCTGAATTCGAGTTGATTGATTGGATTCGACAGCGAATCCCGGCCCACAAGCAGGTTCCTTTGGGGATCGGCGATGATGCGGCGCTGTTGAAGTTTCGGCGGAACGGCGAAGCTCTCGTTACCGTCGACATGCTGATGGAGGGGACCCACTTCACCCTCAACACGGCGACTCCATTCCAAATTGGATGGAAGTCTTTGGGAGTGAATCTAAGCGACATTGCCGCCATGGGCGGCCGCGCTGTTGCGGCAGTCGTCGCAATCGCATTGCCACGTCATAACGCGTGGGATTTGGCGCAGGGAATTCAATCCGGAATTGATACTCTGGCCAAACGATTCGACGTCTGTATCGCGGGCGGTGATACGAATACCTGGAATGGTCCGCTGGTCATCAGCATCACCGCATTCGGCGAGCCTCTCGGCAAGGGGCCAGTACGACGTGGGGGCGCTCAAGCCGGCGACTGGATTCTCGTCACTGGTGAACTCGGCGGCAGTCTCTCGAGCCGGCACCTCGATTTTGTGCCGCGATTGGAAGAAGCCCGGCTGTTACAGGAGTCTTCAGACCTGCACAGCATGATTGACATCAGCGACGGGCTGGCTGCCGACCTGCACCATATTCTCGAAGAAAGCCGTGTTGGTGCTCGAGTATTCGTCGACCGCATTCCCATTTCAGAAGCCGCAAGACATCGTCCCGATCGTCTGAGCGCGCTTGAACATGCACTTGGAGATGGAGAAGACTTCGAGTTACTGATGACTCTAGGGGCAGCGGACGCGGCGAAATTGCTCGCAAATCCACCATTTCAGACGCGGCTCTCGCACATCGGCGAGATCACCGCGCATCCTGGTTGTCAGCGAATCGAGGCGGATGGTTCAGCAAGCCCATTAGGGCCTTTAGGCTGGCGGCATCCATTTCAGCAATAGGTGTCATTGGGTGTCGGAACTGGATTCGGGTTTTGAAGTTGAGCTGTTATTTGCTCTTTTGCGCGGCTGTCGACAGACCAAAAGGTCTTGGATTGATTACGTTCCGAATCACGACGAATTGGATTGCTTCGCCTACCCTGAAGGGGTTTCACAGCAAAGCCCAGGGTCGCCGGGTACCCACGCCGCACCCTGGGAATAGGCCCATTCACACGACAATACCCTGAAAGGGTTACACAGATCCCAACTGTAGAACCCTTTCAGGGTACGGCATTTCAAAATACAGAATGACCCAGGGTGCGCCGCGCGTACGCGGCGACCCTGGGCTTTGTTGTGAAACCCCTTCGGGGTATTTCGACACAGCGCAACTCCAAAGCCTGCCGGCCGCCGTTGACACCGGCTCAGCCCAGAGCTCCGACATTAACTCGCCAACTATTTCCCTTGCTTCTTTTCCTGAAACAATTCGGTGAATACGGGAGTCAGCTCTTCAGCCGCTGTTCCTCGATAAGCGACTTCTCCGTCTCGATCCACTACGAACAAACTCGGTAACAGAATGATCCCATAGTTGACCGAAAGCGGACTCCCTTCGAGGCCGCCCGGTTCGTAGAGCTGCGTCCATGACCCCACTTTGTCTTTATGTTCCGCGATCCAGGCTTGAGCTTCATCTTTCGTGCTGTCCAAGCTCACGCCGACGATTTCCAGGCCGCGGTCGCCATATTTCTCCTCAAGCGCCCGAATTCGTGGTAAATCGTTGACCAGCGGTTCGCTCCAGTTCGACCAGTAGATCACCAGCACGACTTTTCCTTTGGCCGCAGCAACATCAAATGGCGCGCCGCTTAAAGTCGTGCCTCTTAAGGCGAAGCGTTGTCCCTTACTGTTGAGACGTCGTAAAGCTCCTGCGGCGCGCAGCCCCGTGGTCGATTTCGCATCGCTGGTCGCGAGTTTTTCATACCAGAGGCGGGCATCCTTCAGTTTCCCGGCGAACTCATAAGTGCTGCCGAGTTGAAACATCGCTTCAGGCGCATCCTCGCCCGAAGGGAATCGCTTGACGAATCCCTCCAATGTCTTAAGCCAGTGCTCCTGAATTTCCGCTGTCTTATCGACCGGTGCTTTACGCAATTCCTGCCCGTATCTGGCTGTCTCAATCCGATACGTGATGTAAGCAATCAAGGGCGATTTGGGACTCTTCTTTTCACTGTCGGCCAGCCGGACTTGAAGTAGTTCCAGACCCTTATCGTACGTGTCGGCCTGGACACCGGCCGCGATCCCGTCAACCAGCTGCTTCTCCCACTGCTCTCGCTCTTCTGCTGTCTGCGATGCATCAATCAGCCGGTCCAGAGCAACCGTACGCTGCCGATTAAACTCAGCCCAAAGTGTTTTCGATGCGGTAGGTGGGGGTGTCTTTTTGTCGAGAGCCTGGAGATCTTCAATCAACTTCTGTGATTTGGGATTCAACGTCACATTCGGCATGGGTGCGGCCTGTGCCACGTCGGTCATGGTAGATGCCAGCGGCGAAAACAAGGCATCTTCAGCAACCTGCACCGAATTGCCCTCGAGTGGTTGCGGCAGTCGTGTCAGTTTCCAGACTTCGCCCACCTTGATCAACGTGCCGAGCTGCAGCAATCCTGTCTGCCCGCCGTTGTCGACCATCGTCATGGCATTTTGATGGGCCACGATATCGTCACGGCAGCCGACTTGTTCGCCAGGAATGACGCTCGGAAAAGTCCCTTGAAACTGCATCCATTGAGCTTTGGGTTGCAGCATTTTCGATTTGGAAAGCTTGTCCAGTTGATCGCCCAGTTTCGAGAAGTTCTTCTGAATCGATTCCGCGACCGGACCTTGAATTCCAAGTCGCGTCAGATCGTCCGCGGAGACCATCAACGTTCCCAGTAGCCGCTCATCTCGGGCAACCAGGGCCTTGATGACCTCGCGTGAGGCCTCTTCAGGAGACAGGACTTTCCAGTAATCGATCTTCCCATCTTCATTCTTATCAATCGCCCAACGGCTGCCGGACGTATTGAACCACCGCATCTGGTCGACTTTGCTGTTGTAATCCGTATCGATATCGCGATAGACCTCGAGACCGTCCTTGTAATAACGCCACTGATCAACGACATCGTCAGCGTTCGAGTCGACGAACCGCCGCAACAGCTGCCCGGTGGGTGCAGTCACTGCCCAACCCGACCCCTTTGCGTATTTTTCCACTGTAATCTTGCATTGATCAATCGTTTTCGCGTCTGGCGTCTCACATTCGGAATCCCTCAACACGGGCCGAATGGCCAGTGCTTGCTGAGCCGAGACTTTCTTGTCCGCCGCGAAAGTCGAGATCGGCGCCATCACGCAATAGCACGCGACCAAGAGAAAAGAGTATGCCAAATGACGAATAAAGCCGTGGAGAAACAAGTTCTTGACCCTGTTAGAATTTCTGCCTGAGACCGCAAATCTGATCCGTGATCGCATCAACCAGGACATGGTTGTAAAACTCCTCGGTTCATTTTTTTAAACAATGAAACACCACGGGATTTTCCCAGCTGATTTCAACAGCCAGCGGGCGCTCGCCCTTGGTTCGTTGGAACCACCAAATCAAACGAGAACCGGACGTTAGCTCATTCCGGCCGGTCGAATTCGGCCGTTTATCCAAATCTCTCGGCGTTTCAGCGCGAATCTCACCCTGTCAAAGCTTTTCGAAATCCCCTGTGCCGCAATAATTCGTGACATTGGGAATTCCAACCGCAGAATATCCTGGAAGACGGCTCCTTGCCAACGGCAATGTCGTTGAAATCCAATCAGAACCCCCGCATTCCGACTCGATTCACAAGCTTGACGCCCATCTGTTATCATCCCGGTGGTCTTTCTCCAGTCAGCCGCTCAAAGACTCGGACGAAGACGCGGCTTCAATGAAGGAACAGAATACGCGATGAAGATCACTCAATTCCTGGACCATTACGGCGTCAAGGATAACCCGTTCGGCCAGGAAGACGCACAATCGGACCAGGTTTTCCGGCAGCATTGTCTCGACTCGGCACATCATCCCGCCTGGGCCAAAATCCTCGGCAGCCCGAACGAACCTTCCACGGCAATCGTGTTTGGTGAGAAGGGTGCGGGGAAAACCGCGTTGCGATTGCAGTTAGTCGAAGAAATCTCACATTTCAACGCCATCAATCCCGGCAAACGGGTCTTCATCATTGAATATGATGACCTGAATCCCTTCCTCGATTGTTACAACGAAAAGTATTCGTCCTTTCGCAAGTCTCCCGAACGAGCATTGGCAAAGTGGCGGTTGTGGGATCATATGGATTCCATCCTGACGATTGGCGTGACCAACCTGGTCAACATTATCATTGGTGATCCCCCCGTCAAGCAGGAAGATGCAAGTGCCATTTCGAGAGCCCAGATCCAGGGCCTGTCCCCCTTACAACGCCGGGATTTGTTGTTGCTTGCAACGTTTTACGACCATTCCCGAGCCATGTCTCCCAAACAACGCTGGACGACGTTACGGAAGAAGCTGGGTTTCAGCACCGTGCGCGCCCATCTGGATCTGTTGGCCGGCTGGTCGGTGACGATCATCACGCTCTTGTGCTGGTGGAAATACCCGTTTGAAACCACAGCGGACCGTTTCGCGTTTTTGACCGGTATCTGGTTCTGGCTGATCATGGCCGCGGGTTGGGGCACCTGGCTGTGGCGTCAATTAGGGCTGCTCTGGACGGCCTGGCGCATTGATCGGCAGGTTCGAGTCATTGATCATCATGTCAACACGCTGCGCAGTATGTTGTCCAATTTCGAGCGTCAGCATCTGGCGAACCAGCCTTTGCCCAGTCGGGATCGAAGTGACGACCGCTACGAATTGATCAACAAATTCCGCGGGGTCCTCCAAACCTTGGGTTTCGACGGAATCATCGTGATCATGGATCGCGTCGACGAGCCGCACTTGATCAACGGCAACGCGGAACGGATGAAATCGTTTCTGTGGTCGATGTTCGACAACAAGTTTTTGAAGATCCCCGGAATGGGCTTCAAGCTGCTGCTGCCCAAGGAAGTTTATCCCTACCTGAATCGCGGCGATCGCGAATTCTACGAACGCTCACGGCTCGATAAACAGAATCTGATCCAAAGTCTGGAATGGACGGGTGAGTCACTCTACGACCTGGCCAACGTCCGCCTCGCCGCTTGTGCTTCGGTGCCCAATGCCAAACCCTCGATCAAGGATTGGTTTGAAGAGAGTATTTCTCAGACGGAGTTGATGACCACACTCTCGCGGTTGCGAGTTCCGCGTCATCTATTCAAATTCCTCTATCGCCTGCTGGTTTCGCATTGCAACCGCTCAACGGAAGAGAATCCGCAATGGAAGATCGACCGGGCCACGCTGCAATCTGAGATGGCGCTCTTCATGCGGGATCTGGAAGCAATTGACAAGGGAATGGGTGTGGGTTGACCGTTTTGAATCGACACTGAGGAGTTGCCCATTGACTAGGCGAGCGGTGGGTGTAAACCCACTGGTTCTTCAGTATTTTGGCAACTTCGTAGTGAGTTCGTGCGCCTCTACCCTTTCAAAATGTCATCGATCACATGCCCATGCACATCCGTTAGTCGACGATCGATCCCGTTATGGCGAACGGTCAACTGCGTGTGATCGATTCCCAGTAAATGCAGGATCGTCGCATGCAGGTCGTAGGAATACGTGGCATTCTTGGCGGCTTTGTACGAGAACTCATCGCTTTCGCCATAAGTAATGCCCGGTTTCAATCCGGCGCCGGCCAGCCAGGCGACTGCCGTGCCTCCGTTATGGTCTCGGCCGGTTGCTCCCTGCGTGAACGGCATGCGGCCAAATTCCGTGGAAAATACCAGCAGAGTGTCTTCCAGCAGGCCGCGCTGCTTTAGATCCTTGATCAGGGCGGCGATCGGCTTGTCGACGCTGTTGGCAATAAAGGGCAGCTCTTTGTGGATGTCGGTGTGGTTGTCCCAATTCCTGGAAGGTCCACCCATCCCGCTCCAGACCTGAACCATCCGTACTCCGCGTTCAATCATTCGCCGAGCGGTCAAACAATTGCGGGCGAAGTCCGCCGTGACAGGATCATTCGTGCCAAACAGCTGATGCGTCTGCTGAGTTTCTTTTGACAGATCGAGAACTTCCGGGGCGCTCAATTGCATCTTGGCCGCTAGTTCAAACGACGCAATCCGGGCCTCCAGTCGCGAATCACCAGGATGTTCGCCCAGATGCTGGCCGTTCAATTGCCGAAGCAGCGACAATCCTTCAGCTTCGCTCGCTGGCGTGATCTGCTTGGCCGAGGACGGCGGAAACAGATCGGCGATGGGTATCGGTGACGTGGGCCGGATGATTGTGCCCTGATGTGTCGCCGGCAGGAACCCGGCTGAAAAATTGCCCGTATTGTTATAGGGCAAACCCCGAGTATCCGGCAGCACGACAAACGTAGGCAGATTGTCACTCAAGCGTCCCAGGCCATAGCTGACCCAGGCCCCCATGCACGGAAAACCGGGACTCACAAATCCCGTATTCATCATGTAGCTCGCGGGACCATGAACATTCGTTTTAGATTGCAACCCGAACAGGAACGTCAGGTCGTCCACACATTCGGCCGTGTTGGGAAAGACACTGCTGACCCAGCGGCCAGATTGTCCATATTGCTTCCATTCGAACGGGCACTTCATGATGTTGCCCGGTGTACTCGTCGCCGCAGCGGTCAGACCAAAGTCGACCTTTTGCCCATCCCGCTTCTGAAGTTCAGGCTTATAGTCAAACGTATCCATTTGACTGACGCCACCATTCATAAACAACTGAATGATGCGTTTCACTTTGGCAGGATGATGCAATCCGCCGTTCCATTCGGGCTTGGGAACGTCAGCTCCGCTGGCGACGGATCCCAACAATTGAGCCAGTGCGATACTACCCAGTCCACCACCGAGCTGACTGACAAACTCACGGCGATTGATCAACATGGATTCGACCTCAATCCGGCGCTCCTAACAAACCTGCCGACCGTCTGATTCAGGCGAGTGCTGGGCGTGCACCCAATTATATCTAGCAACGTAGCTTGAACCGCGAAAGTTCTGTTGCGAATACCCGTGATTCAACCTGACGGCAAGGAACGAATCGCGAGTGGCGCCCACATCACGCTTCGTTGATTTGATCATACCTCGAGCCCGCAGCATTCGCGAGACCGATCTCGATGACGAAGGCCCGGTACATTCGCTGCCGTGTCACGTAACGCCATAAGCGATTTCCTTAGCCTATCGCGTTGAGAGATGAGGACGGTTCGCTGTTAGTTTGGCCGGTCAGGTAAAATAAATCGACACCCTGCACACTTTATCTCAAGTCACTCCCGAGAACATTTCAATCCCATTCAGCAAGTGATAACTCATTACAATTCCGTGCTTTGCATCACTGCAGAACTGCGTTTCTGTAGTCTCAGCTCAAACATCTCAGAATTCTGAAGTCGTCGTAACTGAATGGATCGCAGGATGTTGCGAATCAATGTTGCGGATGTCTGGGGCATGTTCGCTCAATCGGAAACCTCTCAACCACCCAATTGCTACTGTCGATGGAATTGATCGAGGTGTTGCGTCCTGCACGCTTCCTACTGTCGCTAAAGTCGCTTGAACTTGCAGTTCGCAATCTGAATCAATCGAAATGCCTGATTCTGATGACCGGATTGTGCATTGCCCCGACTGACACGCGGCCGTTTGACTGAATGGATTCATCTTAACGGACCGTTTGACGTGGACGAATTACAAGACGTCGCAAATTCTCGCTGGTCCCGCCGAACTGGCTGGCTGTGCGTGGGGCTCGCCTCCGCGACGGGATTGTGCTGTTTTTCGTTCGCCGTTCCTCGGGTGAGCGCCGAGGTTGCCGATCGGCGTTCGGCGGACTCGGACGACGACACTGTTGGCCGGGCCTCCGTGAATTCAGTTTCGATTGAAGAGTCGATCGCGCCGTTGATCGCACCCGCAATCCACAAGACGAGTGACGGCAAGGCCGATCAAAGAGTCAAACCAGTCCAAGACTCTTCAGAGGAAGCGGTGCCGGCTGAACCTGCACCAGGTTTGTTTCGCTGGCGCCGCACTCCACGCCTGCCACAGGATCCATTTGCCGACAAGGTTGCGACCAAGCCCGTTTCGCCAGCTCAAGCCAAGCCCGCCATGCGTCCCTCTCCTGTCTTGGATCAAAGTCCCGCGGCGGCAATGGCGCGTCATTCAAAAACTGGCGAAGCAGACGGTGCCGCAACTGATTTGAGTACGAATCGCGCCGCAATTATCGCCAGGCGAAATCAGGAGCCACTGGCGACCCGTCGGCGTCTTTTAGAGCAGTTGGAAAAGTCAGAGTCAACTCCAGAGCAGACTCAATCAGCGACACCTGTCGTGACACCTCGATCCACAAAACCCGTTCGAGATTTGGAACAGGGAGTCGAACTCCGCAATCAAAAAGTTGATCAGACGGCCTCAAAGGCTCCAGCCACCGATTTTGATCAGGCTGCCGCACATTCCGCTGCGACACGGCCACGAACTCTCGCCAAGCCAGAGTCTGACCAGAACCTGCGGGCCATGTTTGAGCGATCGGAAGACGCCGACGAACCTCAGGCGTCCATTGATGCCGGCCAAACTCGGCAATTGCCTACCACTCGATCCCCGCAGATCAGGTCAGACGCGAGTCGAGTAATCAAGCAAGTTGCAGAAACCGATGCGTCATCAGACAGCGAGATTCAGTCAGCCGAACTCTCCACGGAAACGCCCGTTCAAGCTCTCAAGTTACGGGCCCGGAAAGCGAAAGCTCAAGGGCGAACGGCCGCCGCACGGCAACTCGAACAAACCGCCGACTCGATCGAGAAGCAGCAACAGGCGCTTCAACCTGAACCAACTCCCGTGTCTGATCCTGTTGTGGAAGACAAAGCGGCAGAGTTCGAAGCAACCAATCCAGACGGCTCCGACTCCACGTCGAGCGAACGTGGCGGTCCATCACTTTTACCGCAGCCAACTCCGACTTTCGATGAGCCGATTGTCCAGTCTGAGCTGTCCAACCAACCCCTGTCGCGACCAGCCAAGCCAACGGCGTCAGTAGCCGGTCGAACGAGATTGAAGTCGAAGCACCTCAATGAACCGCGTAACGCAGCCATCGCAGTGCTTCAGAGTGGCCGCACAAAAACACTCGGCACATCCCAGAAACCGCAACGCGAATCGTTGCGTCCGATAGACGAAACCCCTTCGGCCACAGGAACTTACGAGCCGCCGAGTTCGGCATCGTCATCGCAGATTTCGACATCGAAGCACGCTGCCGGACGGACCAGGCTGCACGAGTCAAACATCATCAACGGTCATGAGCCGAAAATCCGGCAATCGAACAATTCCGAACCGATTTCACAGGCTGAAACTCAACGGACAGAGGTTTCAGCGCCGTCATTGATCCCAACGCGCCCATATCTTCCAGATCCTCAAGCGCTAGCTAACAGATCAATACAATTACCGGCACCCGAGGGCTGGAGCGCAGCCAGGAAGTTCCCGAACAGAGCTGTCGAGGCCGCGACGACTTCAGGGTGGAATCTCCCTCAGGCTCAGTCTCCGACTGCTGTTCAACCACCCTTTGAAGCGACGAGTTTCAATCCCAAACTTACCACGGACCGGCCGGTCGAACTCAGTGCAATCGAGGATGTCGCCGTTGAAACACCGCCCGCGGAATTGCAGGTCCTGAACGGATATCAGCCTCACGGCGACGGCTTGCGAAATGCAATTCACACTGCCGAATCATCAGCCCACGAGCCAGCACGCATTGTCGAATCTGGACTTGATAGTCAACTACCGGACGAAATCCAGGAACAGAGTTGGCAACCGTCGTGGTTCGTGGTGATCTGCACCGCGGTCTGCACATTGGCCGGAACACTGTACTACACACGCGGCCGAAGCTGATACAACGGTTCAAAATCTGAATCTTCCTTGTACCCGAAGTCGTAAGACTTCCTCGCAACTGAAGTCGTGAGACTTCGGGCGATTGTCAGGCGACGTTATGCCGACCGAGACAAAGGAATCAGTTTGGGAATCGGAACCTTCAAGCCGACAACTCCACCATGCCGTGACTGCAACTGCAAAAAATTAGATTCCAGAAATGCAAACAGTTCCCGTGGAGGACTCAGCCGCAAATAGGAGTCCACCATTTTCCCCATCTGTTCATCATAGTGCTTCTGACTGTGCGAATGAGCATAGCATCGTCCGCCAAATCTCCGAATATCGCCATCAAAGTCTGGACTGATGTGGAATAACTCGTGAACGATCGTGATCATCTTCTCACGAAATGAGTGATCAAAAAAACGCGGTAAATAGAACGTCAGGATGTAGAGCAATTCCTGATCGCCATGATAGAGGCGGGGCACCGACCATTGTTTGCCATGCCGCGTCGTAATGAGAGAGCCGTCCTCAAACCGTAACGGCGTTAACTTGGCTTGCATCCCGTAAGCGACACGGCTACGGGTTTGAGCGAACGTTACAGCCACTTCTGGCATCCGAACGTGCTTCAAATCGGAAATTCGCCGCGTGATATCATCACACAAGCCAAACATCGCGCTACTAAAGTCAAAAGGCGTCCCAGAGCCCATGTTGTGAAAGAATCCTTTCTTTGACAACCAACAGCACCAGATCGCCTTGCCTCACCTGCCCTGCAACGACGTCCCAATGTCAGGACCCAAGAATCGACTCCTCAGGTCCGTCATTCGTCTGCCGTTCAAACACTCGCACCCGCTTCTGTGGCAGGTGCGGCTGGCTCCGATGCTTCTGATTTCGTGACTGCCAAAGGTTCAACCTTGCGGCTTCGTCGCTCCCGCTTCACACGGTCGTTTTCGCCGACGAATTCAATAAACGCATGTCGGGTCGCATCGCCGATCCGAAACTTTGCCAACTTCATGATCCGCGTATATCCGCCTTCACGTGATGCGAATTTCGGGGCCAACTCTTCAAACAAAATCTTCACAGCCGCCTTGTCCCGCAGCGCCGCAAAAGCGCGACGACGCGCTTCAATTGCAGGGGATGACGCGTTCAACCATTTCTGATATCGATCAGACTCACGCCACGCTTTCCATTCTGCACTATTTCGCTCAGCATTCGTCGCGAACTGGGCTGCATTCTGGTCATGAATGATACCCTTCTTCGCCAAAGTGATCAACTTCTCAATAAACGGGCGCAATTCCTTGGCCTTCGGAATCGTCGTCGTGATCCGTCCGTGCACTTTGGCGTTGTTCTCCGCGCCTTCAACGTCACGCAGAGTTTTGATCAGGCTGGCAGCCATGTTTTTAAACATCGCCTTGCGGTGTGACGCGTTGCGATTGAGTGTGCGGCCGGCAACTTTGTGACGCATGGCAAATCTACTATCTCGTTCAAAAGGCTGCGTTGATTCTCAGCGTGAAATCGCTTCTCAAAAACAGCGATCCACTCCCGCCAATTTAGACAACACGAGATCGGATAATTCCGACCTCGTGACTGCGATCTCTATCTCATTCCAATCGACCAAATGACGCTTACTTATTGGAAGCGGCGCCCGTTTGAGGCGCAACCCGCATACCCAATCGCAAACCAATCACCTGAAGTCTCTCTTTCACTTCCTGCAAAGTCGTCTCACCGAAATTCCGAACTTGCAACAGCTGTTCGTCGCTGCGTCGCACCAGGTCGCGAACTGTATTGATCCCTTCGGACTCCAAACAATTCGTCGCCCGCACCGACAAGTTCAATTCGGCCAGACTTTGATTGAGCTTCTCTTCCAATTCCAGATCGACCGGAGAATAACCAGTCGCTTCCATCAGGCCCTTGAGGCCCTGTTCGGGTGGCAACTCGGGCCCCGGTTCGCGATAAGTCACGAACGGAGTCAGGTGCTTACGCAAAATCTTCGCCGATTCAACCAGGGCCATATCGGGCGTGATCGTCCCGTTGGTCCAGATTTCCAACGTCAACTTGTCGTAATTCGTCTTTTGACCGACGCGTGTATCTTCGATCTTATATCTTACACGGGTCACGGGCGAATAGATCGCATCCACCGGAATCACACCGACTTCATGGTCTGCCTTGTAGTGTTCAGTGACCGGCACGTAACCGCGACCATTCTCGACCGTCAATTCGACGAGGAACGGGACGTTGTCGGTCATCGTTGCAATCACGAGATCTTTATTGATGATCTCGACCTGATCATCGGTGATGATGTCGCCACCTGTCACGACGCCACCCTCATGTCGCTCAATACGAATCGTCTTC
>JAQGHT010001045.1 GCA_028291565.1 Planctomycetaceae bacterium
CCTACATGCACGACGCAACTGCACTTCAGACGCTATCTGTAGCGTTCAGACTCTCGATCTAGTATTTAGCACGCTGTCGATCGGTCGAGAAGCCGTGATTCAAGGCTCAGCGTGGCGAAACCTGACGCATATTTGAAACAAGGAGCGGGCCGTTTCTTCGTCAGTATTTACCCACCTATTAGATCTCAACATGTTGGTCCGCGTCAGGCGATCACAATGGCTGAAATATGGCAATATCGAATACTGAAGTGCTGATTCAAGAGACCGTGGCATTCGCTAAGACGGGAAATCGGCCACTCGCCGAATACAATTTCCGCAAGGTGATGCAGGAATGCGACGACGTCATTGAAGATCCCGCGATCTGGTTGATGATGGCTTGGCTGGCGCCTTCTCCACAGGCGATGAGTCAGGTTCTGGAACGCTTTCTGGCCATTGATCCAGAAAATGAACTGGCCCAGCAGGGGCTCCGGTGGTCTCGTGGCATCGCAAATCTGGACGTCGATCCGAATTGCGGCAACGAATCGGAAGCGGGACCGATCAGCCGCGACCGCCCCAATTGGGACTTCGGTCGGACGTCGCTCGATCCGTTAGATATGGGCAATGTGACTCATTCGCTCGACACGGTTGATTCCGTGGTGTTTGCGGTTCAGGAAACCTTCGGTTCCCCAGCGTCTGAAACTCTGAATTACGATTTGGACGCGTCCGTATCCGAATTCGGATACGTTCCACTGGAAGATCCAACGACGGACGAAGAGTACGAACGACTGTTCGCGACACAGGAATCCATGACCACCCAGCACACTGTGGCCTCGGTTGTCGAACCGCTTTCAGCCCCGCTGCGTGATGGTGAGATTCGGACGCAAGGAACCGCCGAATCGCTCGGTTCGGGTACACTTGATCCGTTTATTCGCATGCCGCAGTTGGGACAGGAACAGGCCGATTCTTTGTGGATTGGCGATCTCCTTCCGATCGATTCGATTTCCGATACCGAAGTGTCGCAGGCAAATCCAGAGATTTCCCAAGTCGAAACACCGGAATTGGAGCTCGAAATCCCGGTGGCCACCGCAGCCGCGCTACCTGAAGCGGAAGCCGAGGGCGTTGGTCACGTAGCTGATGTCATCAGCGTTTGCAGGGCGACCGACCGTGTCGACCACGACGGTGATTCCTGCTCAGATCAACAGTCGGGCGATGTTTCCACAATCGCCGTAACACAACTTCCCGATCACGACGGTTTTCAAAATCTCGATCCGGAAGAAGCGCGATATGCAACCGTCACGGCACTCGACGAGCCAGGGGGTCGCGAAGCCGAGCTGGATCAATCAACGCATCAGGATATTGCCGAACAAGAAGCAATCTCTGATGACGCTACAGTGGATCAGACGGTCTCGGACGCGCTCTCGAATTTCTTGCCCGGCAATCAAGAATCGAATTCAGACAGTGGAATCCTGCTGAAAGGAGACAAACCTCGGGATGCCAATGGCCATCGAAAGCCGATGGGCCCCTCAATTCTGGTCGTCGATGACAGCCCGACTGTACGGAAGTTGCTGACCATGATGCTCAGCCAGGGTGGATATGAAGTTTCATCCGCCGTCGATGGTCTTGACGCTGTGCAATCGATTGCGGCCCATGTGCCGCAACTGATTATCACAGACATCAATATGCCGCGGTTGGATGGATACAAGTTGTGCAAGCTCGTTACGCGGAATGCCCGAACCAGACACATTCCCGTGGTGATGATCTCGGCCGGAATTATCGACCGCTTGCGTGGGAAGCTGGCCGGATGCAGCGGCTATCTCGCCAAACCGATTACTCCTGGTTCCTTGAATGCCGTCGTGGAATTTGCGCTCCAGGAGAGTTCGGTACGTTAACCCAGAGAATTCAAGTCGAGTGTTGTGCGTCAGCCCAACGGTTTTCGTGGACGTTCGCCAGTTTTCGTGAATGGAATCCGGGCAGGTGGAACTGAGACACGTTTGAAATTGAATGTCCCGAGATACCGCATCGTCAGCGCGACGGACAGCAATGTCCGCCTTATACCGCACACGGTTAACGATGAGACGTTTGATCGCAGGGATCAGTGTTGAAAAAGAATCATTCGTGGCCGCGAACAGTATAAATCTATCGCAAGTCTCGGAAAACTTCGTGCAGCAAATTGACAGGCCGAACAAATGAACCACAAGGCATTCGCGGAAATGATCGACAGCGCCACTGCCTATGTCACGATAGTGCAGGAGGGCGTCTTCAGCAACGCAGCCATCTCGCTGTTGTGCCGGATCGAGCATTTCAACAACCAGATTGACCGTCCGCAGACATCAGAAAAACGGTTGGCCGCAATTGGGGTGGCCTGCGAGATTCTCGTTGAAATCATCGATTTCTGCACGAGTACCGGATTGGAGGAGACTCGTGAAAACAAAGAGACGCTTGCGAATTTCGTGGATCGCAAGAATCAGGTCGAGTCCCTGCTGAAGAAGCACACCTGGAGTGAAATGATCGGCCGGGATCTTGAAAGCAGCCGCCGGAAGGAACAGGAGTACGCGGAGCTGGGAATTCGCTTCGAGGACATGTTCCGCAAACGCTTCCTGATTCTCGGTCAGCAAGTGACGGATCCCATTCAAGCGCATGAATGGCAGGAAGGTTGGTCCACTGTCGTGACGGAATTCTCCACTCGATGGTGACAGGAACTGCGCCAGGATTGTGCAGTAATCGTCCGCGCTCGGAATAGATAAGGATCGCATGCGTCCCCCCCGCACAAAGAAATTGTTGCTAGTTGTTGATGACAGCCCGACAGGTCGGCGCATTGTCAGTGAAGCACTGCGCGCACACGGATATGACGTGATCACGGCCGAAGATGGTGAACAGGCCTTGGATCTGGCGTTTCGCCGCAAGCCGAATCTGATTGTCCTGGATATCGTGTTGCCGAAACAAAACGGTTTTCAGGTGTGCCGACGGCTGAAAGCAGAACCGCATACCCGCCAGGTGAAAGTCGTGCTGCTCAGCAGCAAAATACTCGCGACGGACAAGCAGTGGGGCATGAAGCAGGGGGCGGACGGCTATGTGACCAAACCGTTCGTGTTGCCGGAATTACTCGCGGTCATCGATCAGCTGCTCATTGAGGATCAAAAAGCTCCTGAAAGCGACTCGGAACAACTGGTCGCGACAGGGATTACTGAGCCCGAGAACACTGAGACATAACCGGGAACCAAGGGCAGACATTCTCGCAAATGCCCTCCGCCCGTTGGAAATTGTTGAAATTCGCACTGAATTCGAAGCAGAGCTTCGAAAGTTTGAGTTCTCAGGCAGAGCCTGAGAACAAGTTGGAGCAGAGGCATTTATGACGAATGAGCTACTCTCTTCGGACGACCAGGACTTGATGCGCAGGACGATCCTGGACGTCTTTGGCCCCGATGGAGTGGATCTCCTGGATGATGATTCAGTGGATGACGTAGAGCCACTCGACATTCCCATTCGGCCACTCGCCGATGTCGTCGCAGAGATTGACGCCGAGTTGCACGGTAGTGCTCAATCGCCGCGGACTCTGGCGTCCATCGCCAAGACCTCTCGTAAACGTTCTGCCGACGCGAAATTCATTGTCATTCAACTGCATCAATCCGTCCTTGCTGTGCCCATCTCGCACGTACTCGAAGTCCAGCGCGTACCGGCCATCACCAGCATTCCAAACGTTCCCGACTGGTTACGTGGTGTGACGAATCTACGTGGCGAAATCATCTCTGTTGTGGACGGCCGCACTTTTTTGAACTTGCCACCCAATGACCACGGTTTACATCGCCGGCTGATCATCATTCAGTCGCTGCAGCAAGAACGCTGGGCGGGATTCATTGTCGACCGAGTCATTGGTATGCGCAGCATCGATCCCAATGAGATCAAGCCATCCATTTCACCCACCTCAACGGGAGCCAGTCGCTTCTGCAAGGGCGAGCTGGTTGTTGGACTGGAAACGGTCGGCATCATGGATTTGGAATTACTTTTGTCGTGTGAGGAAATGAATCTATTCGCGTCAGCGTGAATCAGTGGCACGACACTCCATGTCGTGATCGGCGAATCAGAAACGAAGCGACTGATCGAATGTCAGTCAATCCAACTCGCGAAAGTCGTCACACGTCGATTCACTTTCGTTCAACAATATCACGTCACTCTGAAATCATCATCATTAAATCAGGAAGCCCGATATGAAAGACTTGCTCGAGCAATTTCACCAGTGGAGACCAACGAAGGTGCTGGGCACTCGAATTGGCCGAAAGACCGTAACGGCATTTCTGGTGGCATCTCTCGTTCCGTTGTTGATTTTGGGCGTCCTGCTGCAACGCCGGACCAGTGATTCATTGCAACACGCCGCGACTCGACAGGTCGAGTCGGTACGTTCGTTGAAAACGAATCAGGTCCAGTCTTATTTCGCAGACCTGCACGATAAACTTTCGACTTTTGCCGAAAATGAAATGACCGTGACGGCCATGAAGGATCTCGGCACGGCTTTTCCGAAGGTGCGTGAGGAAAATGCTGTCACCGCGAAGACATTGGAAGGGTATCGGACAGAGGTCCGGGATTACTACAACCGGTCGTTCGAATCTGAGTTCAAGAACCGCAACGCGGGAGCGTCTTCAGTCGTTCCGAACAACGTGGCAGTTCTGGACGATGATTCCATCGCCATGCAGTATTTGTACATCCAGAAAAACCCGAATCCAATCGGAGCCAAAGATCAGCTGAACCAGGCGGATGACACTTCCGATTATTCTAAGCTGCACGGCCGCATCCATCCCATCGTCCGGAATTACGCCAAGAAGTTTGGCCTGCACAATATTTTCTTAGTTGATGCGGCCACAGGCCACGTAGTTTACTCGGTCAACAAGGATGTCGACTTCGCGACTTCGCTCAAGAGCGGCCCTTATTCGAACTCCGGTTTGGGCGACGCGTTTCGCAATGCCGTACAAGCTGCCACGCCGGGAGCGGTTGTGATGACCGACTATTCGAACTACCTCCCCTCCTATAATGAACCCGCCAGCTTTCTGGGTTCGCCGATTTTCGACAACGGCAAGTTGATCGGAGTGGCCTGTTTCCAATTCCCCAACGACCGTTTGAATGCCTTGATGGCGGACCGGACCGGGTTGGGAGAAACGGGCGAGACCTACCTGGTCGGAGCGGATGGTTTGTTCCGTACTGAGTCCCGCTTCGCGAGTGATCTCGGAGTCGCTTCCGCGATCTTAAACCCCAAAGTGAAAGTGAGCACCGACGCGGTCAAGTCGGCGATTGCTGGTGAGTCAGCGACCAAGTTGATCAATGATTATCATGGGGTTAAAGCCCTCACCGCCTGGAGTCCAGTGAAAGTCCATACGTCGCCTCTGGGGGTTGGAAATGATCTCAACTGGCCGCTGATTGCGGAAATCGATCTGAAGGAAGTCCAGATTCCTCTGAATCAAGCCTACCAGTTCACTGCTCTGTTTGTGATCTGTTCTACCATTCTGGTATTTGCCGCGTCATTGTTCTTCGCACGTAAAATCACGCGTCAGGCCGAAGAAGTCACGAGCATGTTGAGTCAGATTGGCATGGGAATGTTTGAAGCCCGGGCTCAAGTCGTCAGTAACGACGAATTGGGTGATGTCGCCACGTCGATCAACGCGATGTGCGACAACACGCTGTCGCTGATTCAATCCCGTGAAGAACGTGACGTGATTCAGAAATCGATCGCCAAACTGCAGGCGGAAGTCCGTCAATTGGCGTCCGGCGATTTGACACATGAAGTCGAAGTCACGGAAGATTTGACCGGTCCAGTTGCGGAATCTGTCAACGATATGATCACTCAATTGCGCGGCATCGTTTCGAACATTCAAAGCGTGACGGGTGAAGTGAGTACAGCTGCCGGTCAGATTCGTTCCACGACCGAATATCTGTCGACCGGAAGTGAAGCGCAATCAGTACAGATCACGCAGACTTCGAACGCAGTCTCGGTCATGGCGGCCTCAATTCAAGCGGTTGCTGAGAATACGAAACAATCTTCTGAAGTGGCTGCGAAGGCTCGGGCGAATGCCGCCAGTGGTTCGAAAGCCGTGCAGGAAATGATCTCCGGCATGGAACGAATTCGCGGTCAAGTGCAGGATTCGGCTAAACGTATTAAGCGATTGGGCGAAGCCTCGCAAGAAATCGGCGAAATCGTGCAGCTCATTAGTGACATTGCCGACCGCACAAGTATTCTGGCTTTGAATGCTTCCATTCAAGCCGCTATGGCTGGTGAGGCGGGACAAGGTTTCGCTGTCGTCGCCGAGGAAGTCGACCGATTGGCGGATCGCTCGAACGAAGCCACAAAACGCATCGGGACATTGATTCGCAGTGTTCAGAGCGAAACGGCGGAAGCGATCGCGGCAATGGAACGCAGTACGAAAGAAGTGGTTGACGGTTCACTGCTGGCCTCACAAGCTGGAACGGCACTGGACGAAATCGACGCGGTCTCGGGTGAGCTGGCCGACCTGATTGCAGAAGTGACTCAGGCCACACGTCAGCAAGCACGTGGTGCCGAGGCGATTTCCAAGTCGATGACCGAAATCTCGTCTGTGACGCACCAGACGGCTGCCGGTACGAAACAGGCGGCGGAGTCGGTGACCGTGCTGGCTCAAATGGCCGACGACCTGAACTTCTCTGTCCGAGCATTTAAGCTGCCCGCCATTACGGCATGAGAACGGGTTGTTTCAACAGGATCGAACTCCTCTCGCTTGGGAGAGTTCGTCCAGATTTGACGGTGCAGTCAGGATCAGACTTACGGCGGTTGGATGGGATTCATGCGACAGATCAGTCGCATGAATCCGAAATGCTCCATCCGCCCCAATCTCTTACGAGATTAGCTACGGGAATTACGCAGCCGAGGTTGTAAAATCTTGGACGTTCGACTCCGAACAGAGCGAACCGCAAATCGTCTCCTGCTTGTACGTTCTGTTTCCATAGTAATACTCTCACTTCCAGCCCCTCTACGAATTCAGAATCGTCATGCCAACAGCCACTGAAACTTCGGCGATCGATCGTCTGATGCTTGACGCTCGTGAGGTCTTCTCGGCCTTCCGCGAGATCTACCATTCTGATCGCTTCGTCGCAGATCCGGACAATGATCTGGAATGGTTGCGCGGGGAATCCACATTGCTTCGGGCCAGGGCGACCGAGACCGGCTTGAATGTGTTCGCCGAAATCATGCGGTGCCTGGAAGCATCGCTGACTGGGCTGATCGCCAATAATTGCGAATTGTCCGACTCGCTGATCATTCTGATCAAAGTTGCAGAAGACGCTTTGCACGGACACGAAACGGGCGATCTCAACGCACCCGCCTTGGTGGCGCGTGCCAGCGTCGAATATCGGCGAATGCGGAACTTGCCGAAAAATGGCGATTCGCGAGCTGCCAAGAAAATGCTGAAGCGGCTTGAGACGCCGACTGAAGGCGCTAAAGAAGAGCAATTCACCGTCAGCCGTGATGATCTGCTGGCGATGCTGGAAGCCCACACTCAGCCGGTTCAATCCGCCCCTCAGGAAATGCAGTCGTCCGTCGAACGCCCATTGTTTGAAGGGGGCCCTGCTGTCTCACAGACAAAGCCCTCCGGCGACGCACTGACGACTCCAGCAATCAACATTCGGCCTGGCGAGACCACCGAACAACTCGGTTTGAACGTCGCTGTCGTTGGTTCATATGTATCCGGAATGACAAAGTCCCTGCCGATTTCGATTACTAAAACAGCAAAGAAAACTGACGATACAACTCATCCCGACGACGCGACAGCAAGTCCCGTTTTCGTAAATCCGCGCGAAGCCGAAACGCTCCGACACACAGAAACTGTTGCGGATTACGCTCAACTTGACTCGACTGCGGATCTGGATCTGGATCTGGATTTGATCGAGCGCGCCTTCAGAGCGAGCGGTCAATCCGACCAGAATTCTGAATTTGATGCCGCAGACGCGGATGAAGAGAAAAGCCTGCGGGCCGTGTTCATCGAAGAAGTCGCTGACCATTGCCGGCAAATCAACGAAATTCTGGCGCGGGTGAGTGGCAAACCCGAGGATGCCTCCGATCTCGAAGATGCGCGCCGCCGAATTCATTCGATCAAGGGTTCCGCCGGTGTCATGGGCTGGCAGGCAGTAGCGCGACTTTCACATCGATCCGAGGACTTGCTGGAACGCCTGCTGAGCGGAAGTTTTCCAGTCCCGGAGCAAGGTTTCGATCTGCTTCAATGCTGCCTTGATGTCTTGGGCGAATTGCTGACGGATGCACCTTGCGATGAGCTTCTGCAACTGATCCATGAGCGATTCGTGGAGCTCGGATTAGACGATTCGCAAGGCGGAGCAGGACAACAGACAGCCCTCGCGCCCGCATTCGCAGCGGATCAATCCGTCATATCGGGCGAATCCAAAACTCACGCAACGCCCGCTACCACAATGCTGATTGATCCGGCGCAAATCGAACTGGATAACATCGAAGAAATCTCCGCGGAAATGCGTGAGATTTTTATGGAAGAGGCCGAAGACCATTTGCGGATTATCTATGCCGCGTTCGCACGCGTTGAAACCGAAGGTCCGACTTCGGCTCTGGTTCGCGATATTCGCCGTTCGGCGCACACGTTAAAGGGAGCAGCCGGAGCCGTCGGGTTTCGAGTGGTGGGCCAGTGGGCGCATCGCATGGAAGACATTCTCGACAAGCTCGAGGAAACAGAAGAACGAGCGTCGGCCGAAACCATTTCACTCCTGTATCGGACAACTGACGCGATTCAGGATCTGATTCATGGTCAATACGAGCCCCATTTGATACAGCAACGTCTGGCACGTTTGCTGACTGACTATCATCGTCATCAAACGAATGAGGCTGGAGCGACGCCTTCGGATTCAATGTCATTTGATCGGACGTTGGAGCAAGTCACTAAACAGCGGGACAATCGGAAACTGCCCCCGGTTGATCCTTCCCAGATCGAATTGGATCAAGTCGCGGAAATCTCTCCTGAGATGCGTGAAATCTTCATGGAAGAGGCCGAGGACCACTTACGGATTATCTATGCAGCTTTCTCGCGGGTTGAAACAGAAGGCGCTACATCGGCTCTCGCCCGGGAGATCCGGCGATCTGTTCACACGCTGAAAGGCGCCGCGGGCGCGGTTGGCTTCCGAGTCGCCGGTCAGTGGGCGCACCGTATGGAAGACATTCTGGATCGTCTGGAAGAAACTGAAGAGCATGCGTCGGCCGATACGATCTCGTTGTTATACCGCACAACCGACGCGATTCAAGATTTGGTCCATGGACAGTGTGAACCAGATAGCCTGCGCCACAGATTGGCACAATTGCTCACCTGCTATCAGGATCGTCAGGATATTGAGGATTCCGCCAGGAGTGCCACTTCCAATGCAATTTCCGCGATGCCCCTGGCTGAGAGCGCACCCGTTTCGAAACACAAGGAAATCAAAGTTGACGTCGATCTGATCGACTTCGAAGCGATTGAGAATTCGGCTCGTGCAGCACTCGCGAGGTCCGCGGTGCCGAAACGCAGTAAGGCGACAATCAGTAAGCAACTGCTGCGAGTCCCCATTGAACGCTTGGACGCATTGGCTCGCACGGTCAGCGAGCTTGTGATCAATCGCACTGCCTTCGAGCAACGGATGGTTGACCTGCTGCGATTCGTCGAAGACAACCGGTCGTCTGTGCAACGCTTGCGAGGCATCTCGTATAAGCTGGAAACCGAATTTGGGGTGAAATTGCTGGGCGGGCATCGCGGCTTCGCCCAGGCGGCCGCGGCGTCAGGACTCTATCGAGGTCAAAAAACCACCGAGGAGTCTCGCCCAGTCGAAGAGTTTGACTCCCTGGAGTTCGATCGTTACAGCGATTTTCATATTCTCGCCCGTTCGTTGGCTGAGACGACGAGTGACTTCGATACCGTTGGTAACGAACTGCGCGGTTTGCTGGGTGATTTCGACACATTACTGAACCGGCAAGGCCGCCTGGCCCGTGAAGCGCAAAATCGGATCATGGGAATTCGCATGGTTCCATTGTCGACGCTGTCGTCGCGCCTGCAGCGTGCGGTACGTGTCGTGGCCCAGGAACAAGCCAAAGACGTTGTCTTGGAGTTGATGGGAGAAACTGTTGAGTTAGACAAACTGGTGCTCGAAGAGATCTCAGATCCGCTCTTGCATTTGCTGCGAAATGCCGTTGATCATGGCATCGAATCAACCGAACAGCGGCAAGCGGCCGGCAAGCCAACCCAGGCGACAATCCGAATTCATGCGTACCATCAAGGAACGCAGATTGTGCTGCAGATTCAGGATGATGGTCAGGGACTCGATTATGAAAAAATCCGCAGGACGGCAGTTCTGAAAGGCATCATTTCCGAGTCCGAAGCAGATTGCTCCACCGAAGAAGATCTGGGGCAATTGATTTACTTACCCGGCTTCAGCACGGCGTCGCAAGTCACTGAAATCTCAGGACGTGGCGTCGGGATGGATGTTGTCCGGGACAAGGTCCAGAAGCTGAAAGGAACCATCGACATTGGTTCGGAACCCGGCAAGGGAACCAGCTTCACGATCCGTCTTCCCATGACGATGGCGATCACAAGGGCACTGTTGATTTCGGCCAATCAGGAAACGTTTGCATTGCCGATTCAAGTCGTGCAACAGATCTTGCGAATCGAAAAGTCCGAATTGAAAGATCTGGATCAGGACTCCGTAATTCGGATCAAGGATCGTGTCTACCCCGTTATCCGGTTGTCGGAACGTTTGAACTTGCGTCAACGAGGCGACTCGGCGATCGAAATGGTCCCGACACTGCTGGTCTCCGCGGGAGGCCGCACAGTGGCAATTATCGTGGACCGCATTCTTTCCAGTCGTGACATTGTCGTCAAAACGCTGGGAAATCATCTGCAATATGTGCCGGGACTAATCGGCGCGACATTGATGGGCGATGGAAGTGTCATTCCGATTCTCGATCCGATCGATCTGGTCGGAGTGCGAACCGGACGCGTCCGAACGGCTCCGATCAATGATGCGGCGCCAGCTGATTCACAGAATCAAGACGCTCTCGACAATGCCTCTGCCGAAATCGACTCCGTTGATACAACCACAACCGAGCCGACGCCGGTTGATTTGACGCTCAAAGTCATGATCGTCGACGATTCAGTGAGCGTACGCCGAGTCATGAGCAACGTCGTTCGCAACGCGGGCATGATTCCGATTGTCGCGAAGGATGGAGTGGATGCCCTGGAGATGTTGCAGTCGGCAGAAAACGAACCGCACATTTTCCTGCTCGATATCGAGATGCCTCGAATGGATGGATTCGAACTACTGTCGACATTGCGCGGCCAGAAGCAACATCGCGAATCACCGATCGTAATGATCACGTCGCGAGCTGGTGAGAAACATCGCAAGAAAGCCGCGGAACTGGGCGCGAGTGAATACTTGACGAAACCGTTCCGCGATCAGGAATTGTTGGAAACGATTCGCAGGTTGACGCACCAGGAGGCGGTTGCAATGAGTTAACACTCGTAAAGGTAGTGCGTTTCTTCCTCGTCGCTGAAATCGTGAGACTTTGGGCGAGCGACCTGAATTGCCCCACCCAAAGTCTCACGACTTCAGTGACAAAATGGCCGAATTGCCATCAATTGAAATAGGCATCCACGCATGTCCACAAACCGAACGCAACCCGATTCCTTCCGCTTCATTGCTTTCCGATTGGGCGATCAGACATTCGCGATTGATGCTGATGCGGTAATCAGTGCCCACGAGACCGGTGTTGTCAGTTCCGGCGGAACGTTTACCTATGCGCGGGAAGAACTGCCCGTTGTGAAAGCGGCCGATTGGCTCGGCATTGATGATCGGGGCCACGACGGACGCGGACATTTCATCATCATTCGTGGCCCCCAGAAGCACCTTGCCCTTCAAATCCGTGGCATTTCACGTTCGTTAAGGATCCCCGCCAGCGATAGCCGGCCTTTGCCCCCGCCTCTAGATCGCCTCGTCGCGGAACGCTACACCGCAATTCTGAAATGGTCGGCTGCCGTCCACGATCACGGCGAAAAAGAGATCGTCTGGGATTCCAAACGCGAGGAAAAACGCGAAGAGCTGTTTTTGCTGATGAATCATGAGGCGTTCCTGCGAGATCCAGCGTCGCAGGCCACTTTGTCACTGCCGGCGCCTGAGACCGCCAGTTCCACGGAAGCGAATACGGAATCGACAACTGACTCAAGCACTCAGATTCCCTCAGGAACCCAGCGGCCTGCGCAGCTGGAACAAGCATTGAAGCAACGCCTCTTCCTGTTTTCTCCGGCTCTGAAGTCTCAGGGAGAACGTCCCTTCAGCTTCGGCATCAGCGCAGCGCAAGTGATGGAAGTCTGCCGACTGTTGCCGATCGTTCCCGTCCCGGGAGCTTCCGGCCATGTTGCCGGAGTCATCAACTGGCGAGACGAAATCGTTCCGGTACTGCGGATGGCCGAAATGATCGGCCTCGAAGGAGTGGGGGCAGCGAAAGCCCAACGTCTGCTGATTGCGATCGCACCCAATGGTCATGACCTGGTTGCAGTCCAGGTTCTGTCCGACATTCGAACTCGGCAATTTCCGATGGCGCAAGTTCCGCAGCCCCTCCAAAATGCAATCGTTTCTCGCTATTTGCACGGCTCGTACGAGTTTGAGCACGAAACGCTGGTCATGCCGAATCTCAAGTCCATGCTGCGGCTGGCGTGATGAGTTCCCTGAGCATCGGATTGATGCCATCCGGCATCACGCAGGATCGTGCGGCAATCGAAAACAGGAAATATTTAAAAACCTGATTGCATCCTGTCGTTTTCGAGATATATTTCGGTGCCATGACAGGTGCGCGAAGCCCGGGCCCTTGTGACTTCACGCGCGTTCCGCCACCCAATATATATGCCCGAAGCGCAAGTTTTTACGTTGCTCTCTTTGGTCGGCCGCAGCGTTCTAAAATAACATGTTCCAATTCACACGACTCGAGAATGGCGTCCGGGTGCTGACCGAGCACTGTCCCGGCACGCGCTCAGTCTCGATCGGTTCGCTCGTTGATGCCAGCCCGCAAGACGATCCCATCGATCGGCGCGGACTCGCACATCTCACGGAGCATGCTCTCTTCCAAGGAACGAGCGCTCGTTCTGAAATGGAAATCTCCCGGTTGATGGACGCCGCAGGTGGCCAGATGGGCGCCTTCACGACCCGCGATTACACCTGCTATTTTGCTAATGTCCTGGACGACTATGTGACATTCGCGATTGATCTGCTGGGTGACATCCTCTGTAACTCGACATTTCCCGCTGAGCAGATGTCGCGGGAACAGCAGGCAATCGTTCGCGAAATTGGCCTCAGCGTTGATTCGCCGATGGATCGAATTCATACCTCGCTCAAGCAGTCCATCTGGCGTGATCATCCGCTGGGAAGGCCGGTCCACGGCACTGCCGAGGACGTTGCGAAAATGAATCGCGAAGACATCATTTACTTCCTGCAGGAACACTACACCCCAGACCGGGTCATTGTCTGCGCCGCGGGAAATGTCGACCACGATCTGTTCGTGGAACACGTGCAGGATGCCTTATGGATGATGGATGGCAGTAATCCTCGCAAACCGTCAGCACCGTGTGTCTTTCACCCGTCCGTCAACGTGGAACCTTCCTCGGCATCGCAATCCTATTTTGCGATCGCCATCCCTGCCCCCCATTATACCAGCGAAGATCGCTATTCGTGGTTTGTTCTGAACACGATTCTGGGCGGCGGAATGAGTTCCCGGCTGTTCCGCAGAATTCGCGAGGAAATGGGTCGCGCCTACCACATTGATTCCGCTCTCAATAGTTATCGGGACGCGGGTATTCTGGTCATTGAGGGCAGCACATCGCCCGAATCACTGCGTGATGTCCTGTCTGCCACGCTCCTGGAAATGGGGAAGATGGCGTTCGGAGACCAGCCGATTGACGAAGAAGAATTATGGACGGCGCGCATGCAGTTGCGTGGCCAGCACTTGTTGTCCAGCGAAAATCTGAGCACCCGCATGAGCCGTCTGGCGACCCAGGAGTTTTACTTTGGACGCCGGATCGATGAAGATGAAGTATTGCAGTGCATCAATCAGGTGACACTTGAGGAATTGCAGGGACTGGTAGACCAAAGCCTGCCAGCCTCCCTGTCGCGGATTGCCGTGGCCGTCACGGGCGCGGTGGAGTCCAAATCGGAAACCGAAGCGACAATTCAAGAAATTGCCGGCTGCTTTCGAGCAGTCGAGACAGTATCGAGTTGAGCAGATAAGTCACGACGGAGCGCAAGCAGTTCTATGCGCTGTCGTGAAAGTGTGTGGCAGCAATAACCCGCACAATCAGATGTGTCAGTGTCGATTAGAAACTGTCAAAAGACCTCTAAGCGACTCGCTCCGAGACTAGCAGTCGCAACGGTTGTTTGGCAGCCTTTAGAGAGGAGCGTGGTAATGGCGATCAACGAGGCCGTGAGAAAGACCTGGATCGAGGTCCAGAAAAAGCACTCACATCCTGTGAATGCTATCGGAGTGAAGATCGACAGTAAGGATTCAATGACGTTAAAAGTCTGGAAGGACGAAGGAATCGATAATTTTGTCAAGAAATAGTCATTTGCGAAAACAGCAATGACACCGAACGTAAGTATCGCGAGACCGATGACACCCCAAGAAACGGACTTCCGGGTCATGCAACCAATTTCGACCGAAACTCCAATTGTCTTTATCATTGAAGATGACGTCGAGGTGGCAGATGCAATTGCCGCGGTCTGCGAATCGCAACAGTGGACAGTCACCCACTTCCGGACTGCGGAAGACTTTATCGCGACCGATTCGCGATCCCAACTGGGGTGCCTGGTCTTGGATTTGAGATTACCGGGTCTCTCTGGATTGGAACTCCAATCTCGGTTGCTGAAGGCGGGATCAACGCTGCCTGTGATCCTGGTCAGTGGATACGCCGATGTTGACTCCGCGGTTGCCGGGATGCGCAACGGTGCGATCACATTGCTGCAAAAGCCGTTCGATTCGTCGCAACTTATCGCGGCGATTCAAGAAGCATTGACGATCGTCAAACAACACGCCGCAGAGCAAGCCGCCAGATCGCACCACGCACAACTCGTGGCCGCGCTCAACCGTAGCGAGTTGGAAACGGCCGAGTTAATTGTGGCTGGAAAAAGCAACAAGCAGATTGCCGCGATACAAGGCCTGAGCCTGCGAGGCGTTGAGGATCGACGCAGCCGACTGATGAAACATTTCGGAACCCGCTCTCTCGCGGAATTTGTGAGCGTCGTCAAGGCTGCCATGATTCGGGACTGAGATTGGAATCAATGTTCCAAAAATGCTGCACGTCGTCTCTGTGGCAAACTTATGACGTATGTTTAAAGAGTGCCAGATTCATAGTCCTCAAATCTCACCGTGTGCGAAGACAGGTCTTCTGCCGCAAACAGTTTGAGGTTCAGTGTCTCCGTCAATTCGGCACGTTCCCATATTCAATTGCTCTTCGGCCGTCATCCGCGAGAAAATGATCATGCAGGTTGTGCTGCGAATCGTAAATAGTAAGTCCAACGTGCGACAACTCCGATTAAAATCGGAAACCACGACAACGATCGGACGGGGTGCCGGCTGCCAGTTAAAAGTCGTTTCCGATCAGATCAGTCGGCGACATTGTCAGATTGCGG
>JAQGHT010001136.1 GCA_028291565.1 Planctomycetaceae bacterium
TTGACCAAAGTTGGAGCCGCAGCCGCCTACATCGGCTGTATTTTCGCCCAGGACCCCGTGACTGCGACTCTCTTGTGCGCCGCAGTGTCGTTCTTTACCGATTTGGGTGTCGCTGCAACCTGGGCCTTTGTCCAAGACGCAGGGGGGCGCTATGTCGGAGTCATTCTGGGTTTCGGAAATATGTGGGGAAATATCGGAGCGGCTTTGGCACCGATCATTTACAGTACCAGTATCAATCTGACCAAAGACATGAACTGGTCGCAAGGCGGTTGGAACACCTGCTTCATACTCTGCGCGGCGTCAATGATTGCATCGGGAATTTGCGGCATCTTGATCGACGCCACCCAACCAATTGTCGGAAATGAATCAAACTGAGCAACGAAATACTGAGCGTCCGGATACGTGCGGACGCCAGCGAACAAAAGCCGCGTCCCGTGTTCATCGTCATTGATTAACTCGGAAGCGGGCGCGAGCGCGTTGCTGCTGATTGTGCCAGTAAGTCTTGTCAGACCCGGCAGACTTGCGACTCGCAGTGCCGCTTGAAGAAGATCTACAAATCGCGTAAATAGCTGCTACCACCGATTCTATCATCCGCGCACGAACATCTCTGGTCCGCCCGACGGCGCGACATGAATTACCGCGCGATGCTGAACGGGGCCCACGAGGTAGCTCATGACCGACATGTTCCGATTGAGAATCAGCTACCGGATGGTAACGCGAGTTCTCGTCGTTCTCGGTTATGTGACACTCGCTCTGTGGTCCACGTGGCCACTCGCGAGAACGCCCACAAGCAGTCTACCGGTCGGGATTATCGATGTCACCACGGTCCCGCTGCTGAACGCCTGGACGATGTGGTGGAATTCTGATCGACTTGTTCATGGCTTTGCCGGGTATTGGAATGCGCCCATTTTTTACCCTGCATCGGAGACGTTCGCCTTTTCGGAACCACAACCCACGACACTTCTCGCGGCGCCTGTGATCTGGCTGACGGGATCACGTGTTCTGGCCTACAATCTGTATTTGTGCCTGTCGCTTGTTTTGAACGGCGTCTTTACGGAGCGGTTATTGCGGATCGTCGGTGTCGGCCGCGTTGTCGCCGTTTTTAGCGGAATGGCGATGATTTTATTACCAATCGTGCACTGGCAGCTGGACGTGTTACAGCTGATCCCGCTGTGGGGCATTCTCTGGACGTGGACCGCCAGCCTTCAGGCCTCTGAGCATCCGAACTGGCTCCGCGGTATCGAAGTGGGATTGGCATTCAGTGTGGCTTTTTTGACCTGCGGTCATCAGGGGTTGTTCCTCGCCGCTTTATTGATTGGTTCGGTCTGGGTCCTGGTGCGAAAATGGTTTTCGACGAAAACCTGGATGACGTGGATCGCAGCTGCAATTGTCGTCCTGGTCCTGGCAGGTCCGACGATTATTCACATGCGGCGTGTCCTTTCACCTAAGGATTTCGATCGAAATCCGAAACTGGTGGAAGACCTTTCGGTCAAGCCGACGGATTATGTGGCAGCGGCGGGATCGTCATTGATCAATCTGAAAATTGGAGAAACAGAGTCCTTTTGGAAATTATCACCGGGTTGGATTAAGGTCGGCTTGGCGAGTCTGGCGATTGTCTTCGGCCTCTTTCGCAGACGCTGGCGCCGCTGGACCGCTTTCCTGTTCTTGATTGGTCTCCTGGCATTTCTACTGTCGATGGGGCCTCATTTACAAATTCGTGGATGGCAACCCTGGTGGACTTTGACGCATGTGATGCCTGGTTTTTCAAGAGTCCGCAACGTGTTTCGCTTCGCCTTCTTCGTTCAGATGGCAGTTGTGCTGCTCGCAGGGCAGGGGTTGTATTTCCTGTCCATCACAACTCGCTGGTCCTGCAGATCTCGTATCTGGCGGACAATACTGAACCTCGGTGTGCTGAGTTTAGGACTCACAGCCGTGTTTGAAGTGCGTCCCGCAAAAGTGGAGCTCCGGCCGACACCTGAAATTCTGCCAAATTTGGCGTGGATCGATTTCCTGCGGACTCAGACGCCAGCAGGCAAGGCCATCGTTTGTCTTCCATTTCCGACGAATGTCGGGATCGAGGACTTCGAATCGACGGCTCGCTGGATGTACTTTGGCACCTTCCATGGCGTGCCCCTGGTTAATGGTTATTCCGGTTTTTTCCCGCGTGAGTACTTTGAACTGCAGGATGTGCTCGGCAACAAATGGCCCCCCGAAGCCACCTTGCGAAAACTGGCCGAATCGAATGTCGAGTTCATCGTCGTCAATACTTTGGTCTCGCCGATCAGAAATCTGCAGGTCGTGCCCTACCAGACAATTTCCGTCGAACGCGTACTCCAGGACCCTGTTCGAATTGAAATCTACCGGTTGCGTCTGAAGTAATCGATTCGTTCAACGGCTGGAATTCATCGGAGACGCTCGATACGATGGCGGGGCTCATTGATGGTCTGATTCGTGCTCCTGGGAAGATGGCATTGCTCGGTGTCACCGACGCCGTGGAATCGATTCACCTGGAGGTCCGTTCCCAGATTATCGCGACCAGGGACCCGACAGTCCCCGGCGAAACTTTCAAAGCGAGAACAACATTGAGGAGAAGGCATGCGACAGTTTGCAAAATGGTGTTGTGCTGTGGTCCTGGTGCTCGGAGTCGCCGCGGGACGAACTGGGAAGGCCCAGGGAGCAGATAATACGCCACCAGAAGGATTCACCGCACTTTTCAACGGCAAAAATCTGGACGGTTGGAAAGGTCTCGTCGGCAGCCCGAAGTCGCGAGCCACGATGAAGCCAGAAGAATTGGCGAAAGCCCAGGCGGCTGCCGATGAGAAGATGAAAGCGCATTGGGCAGCCAAGGACGGCGTGCTCGTTTTTGATGGCAAAGGCGACAATTTGTGCAGTGCGAAGGATTTCGGCGATTTTGAATTGTGGGTCGATTTCAAGATTGAGGCCAAGGGAGACAGCGGTATTTACTTGCGCGGCACGCCCCAGGTACAAATCTGGGACACGGCATTACCCAATGCGCAGGTGGGATCGGGCGGTCTGTACAACAATCAGAAGAACCCCAGCAAGCCAACCAAGGTCGCCGACAAGCCCGTCGGTGAGTGGAATACCTTCCGAATTATCATGATTGGCGAGAAGGTCACCGTCTATCTGAATGGTGAAAAAGTCGTTGACGACGTGACCCTGGAAAACTATTGGGAACGCGAGAAGCCGATCTATGCCAAAGGCTCAATCGAACTGCAGAATCATGGCAATACGCTCTATTTCAAGAACGTCTATGTCAAAGAATTGAAGAAATAACCACGCGCGTCACCTGGCAGAAATCTCCGCCACCAGGACAAGCCTGGTGGCGGGGGTTCCCCTAAATTTGTCACAATTCTCCTCTCTAATCCGTGGCTGAAAAATCGTGAATTTGTCGCAAAACTATTGCTTCAGGCGATAGCCGGGGGTTGTCCGTTGGAGGTCGACGCTAGAATCGAGTTGGCCGCCTCGCAAACTCGGGCGAGATAGACTACAAAAACTGAGTGTCACTTCATCTGGGAATTGGGAGAATTCTTTCCATTCCCTGCCGATCTGCTTTCAATTCTCTCATGATTCCGATTGCATTCACGACATCGGCCTATAATTTCGATAGTGTGTAATTGGACTGTCAAACATCGCGAAATCACGGCCATTGGATCATGCCGAGGTCGGTGATATCGTTTCAACCTGGTGAAATCGAGGCGGGTCATGTCTCTGACCACGGCGGCGGAATTGCAGCAAAAACAACTTCAGCAGGCTGAAGAACTTTTGTTCTCCGGTCCACAGCGCGCCGGGTTCGCCAAGGAGCTCTTTTTTGGCCGGTTTCTGGCATCGGCAATGCTTCCCTATCCACGTTTGCCTGCGGCAGAACGCCAGGCCGGCGACCAGGCGGTCGGCGAAGTCCGCGAATTTGTCAACACGCAGCTAGATGCGGCGCGGATCGATCAGGAATGTGATATCCCAGCCAGTGTCATTCAAGGACTTGGCCGGTTGGGGGTCTTGGGAATGACGATCGCCCCCGAACATGGTGGACGCGGTCTGTCTCAACAAAACTATTGCCGCGTGATGGAAGTAATTGGCGGCGCATGTGCTTCGACTGCCGTTTTCGTGAATGCCCACCACTCAATTGGATTGAGAGCGTTGCAACTATTCGGCACGGCGGAACAGAAGGCCCGCTGGATGAAACCGCTGGCCAGCGGGCAGCAGACGGCGGCCTTCGCGCTCACTGAACCTGAAGCGGGATCAGACGCCTCGAATGTTCGTACCACAGCCACGCCCACCGCTGACGGTAGCGGATATCTGCTCAATGGTACCAAACGTTACATTACTAACGGCGCGATTGCTCAAGTCCTGACTGTCATGGCGCGAACTCCCGATGCCAAGGAACCCGACGGCAAGATCACTGCGTTTCTGGTCACACCCGACATGCCTGGTTTCGAAGTCGTGGAAGCCCGCATGCCCAAGTGCGGTATTCGCGGCACAGCGACCGCACGTCTGGCCTTCACGAACATGTTCGTCCCCAAAGTAAACGTCCTGGGCCAGGTCGGAAAAGGCTTGAAAGTCGCACTGACAACCTTGGACTTCGGGCGCACCACATTCGGGGCGAGCTGCACTGGAGCCGCGAAAGTCTGCCTGGAACTTTCCCTGAAACACGCGCGTGAACGCCGCCAGTTCGGCAAAGCTCTGGGTGAGTTTGAATTGATCAAACAAAAGCTGGCCTTGATGGCCGCCGACACGTTCGCCATGGAAGCCGCGACTTATCACACGGCGGCGTTGATTGACAGTGGAGCCGAAGACTACATGCTCGAAACGGCGATGCTGAAAGTCTTCGCCAGTGATGCTCTCTGGCGGATCGTGAACGATGCGATGCAGATTCACGGAGGAGCAGGTTATTTTTCGAATATGCCGCTGGAACGAATGCTTCGAGATGCTCGAATCAATCTGATCGGAGAAGGTGCCAACGAAGTCTTACGCTGTTTCGTTGCGATGGTGGGTATGCGCGGCATTGGCGAACAGCTCAAAAGCGTGCTCAGAAAGCCGTGGACTGCCGGAAAACTGTTGCACCTGTTGCACCCACAATTTCCGATTCCGCATCAGCTGCTGGTGACTCCGGCTCTCGGCCTGGCCAGGCAGATTTCACAGTTTGCCGCCCGCTGTCAGGGGCAGTTGATCAAGTTCCGTGAGGGCATTCTGGACCGCGAATATGTTCAGGCGCGACTCGGGGATATCGCGATCGAATTGTTCACAGCCAGCTGCGTATTCGCCCGATTAGGAGGGTTGAAAGAGCTGACTGAACTTTCGCCTGATGAATCCAATCGCCAATGGGAAACGGGCCTGTTTTATCTCAAAACCGCACTCCGCCGAAATCGCCAGCGATTCGCAGAGTTGAAAGACCACGATGACGCGGCGACGAATCATCTGGCCGACGTTTTATTGGCGCCGCCCGGACATTAGACAGCGGGGTCAGGTGGTTCAAAGTTCATTTTCCGGCTCAATTGAGCCGGAAAATGAACTTTGAA
>JAQGHT010001217.1 GCA_028291565.1 Planctomycetaceae bacterium
GTTTACTCCATTTGATTCCCAATGCCGTCGCACGGATTTCACCTTGAGATGACTTCCCATCCAAGTACCAGTAACCATCGTCAGCCAGTCGAATTTTGACTTCCTCACCATAGCCCCGGAAAGCGCCTTTGACTCCTGACAACAGGCAAATGCCGTCCTTCCGATGCAACATCTTGACTCCGGCCTTTCCACTCGACCATTCAAAACGCATGATTTCTGGTGAGAATTGAACCGGGGTCAAGTCTGCCACCGAAGTCGCTCGAGCGGCGAGGAAATCTCCGGATGTCCCCCCTAATGTCCACACTCCATCTTTTCCCACCTGCAATTCGAAGGAATCTTGCGGTCCGCCAAGATTGCCAGCCATTCCGCTGATGAACGCAATCCCCTTCTTTTCTGGAAGGACTGACTTTCGTTGCTCCCCCGTTTTCCAGTCCGTTGGTCGTGTCTTAAATGAAAGCGACTCGGATCCCTGAATGTCCGTTCGCGCAGAAGTTGTCGGCTTGGAAGGCGACTGAACCAATCCACCCTCCCGCAGGGAATAAATCAGAACCACTGCGGATGTCCCAATCGCGAACAATTTCTGATCGGGCGAGTAGGTCGCCGTTTGGACGACCCCGCGGTCTGGTTCATAAGTTGAGATTATTGCGCCGTCCGCTGTTTTCCAGCGTCGTGCCGTGCGATCATGACTGGCTGTTGCTACTTCCATTCCATCCGGCGAAAAGCAGACCTTCATAATCGTGTTCCGATGGGCAGCGGACGACCACTTCGACTTTCCTGCCTCCACGTCATAGAGAAAGAGTTCCTTTTCGACCGCATAGGCGATATACCGTGCATCGGCAGAAACCGCGACCGTCCGAGCCACGCCGTTAATTGCTATGGCGCGCTGCAATTTGCCTGACTTAACATCCCAGAGCTTGAGCTGTTTCTCGTCCCCACCGGAAGTGACGAAGAGCTTCCCGTTGGCTGCGAACTCAGCAGCCGTGACGTTGGCGTTATTTTGAACCTTGAATCCGGACAATCGCTTTCCGGTCCTGGCATCAAGGAATTCGACCATTGTAAACTTGCCGATGGCAACTCTTTTACTGTCTGGAGTAAAGGCAGACCAGAATGCGCCAAATTTGTATTCCATCAGCCGCTTATTGCCTGATAACTCCCAAACTTTCACTACCGATTCGGCAGGATCCAGTGAGACACTCGAAGCCGTCAATAATTTGCCGTCAGGTGAGAATGCGACGGTGTTGTACATCGCTTTGACATCATCGACGATACGCGGCTCCGCTTTTTCGCCAACGACCCAAAGTTTAAGAGAACCTTTGTATTCTGCGCCGATCGCGAGCAACTTGCTATCAGGCGAAAAGGCCAATGCCCCAGCCGGTGTCGATTCAACGACGTCCTTGGGCATCACATCAGCGCTGAGCTGCACGGTACTGAGGGAATGTGCCAATCCCACAACAAACATGGCCATCGCCAATCGTTGACGACCCAGGACAAGACACCGGCAAAAGCCAGACGTAGAAAGAGACATTTTTCAACCCTTCCAGGTGCGGCCCGCAGTTGATGCCCCAAGATCGTTTTCCAGTTGGCAATCGACTCAATTCTAACGCTCTCAGAGTGTCCATGACGAGTTTGAATGGCCCCCAAGTCCAGGGACGGCGTTTCTTCTATGTCGATAGGTAGACCGACAAACCAAATTCCGCTGGCATGCTTCCAATTTTTCGTATTCCTAAATCGACTCATAATCGCCATTGAAATTCTGAAATTCGATAACGAGCACGAGTAGGGTTACAAATACGCAAAATCCCAGAGCGCACGTTTTCTGCCCCCGCACTCAGACCGAGACAATGCGAGCCCGATGTTGAAGGCAAACACGTTACTTCTCGAGGTCAGTTTGCCCTGATTTTGCTCGATATATTCACTTGTTCCCTATTGCCGTTTTCATGGATTGACTCCAGAATCAACCAGATGGCCAGTTCGATCGCTTTTTGGAGCGTGCGGACCTTGCGTTTCCCGTTGATTCTTGAGATTCAGTGGGAGTTTTTCTGTATTTCGCGGCACACGCAAGGTAAATCCGCTCTAGCCTGAAGACAACGGAAACGGGACCATGGAGCGGAAATCGATTACTGTGCAGGGGATTGTTCAAGGAGTCGGATTCCGGCCGTTTGTTTATCATCTGGCATTGCGGCTGGGATTGGATGGGTTCGTCAAAAATCGAGCGGGTTGCGTATTGATTGAAGCCGAAGGTGACAGGGCGACGCTCCATCGATTTCTGGACGAATTGGAATCACAAGCGCCGCCCCTGTCTCGAATTGACAAAGTTGAATCACAGCCACTTCCAGTGCGAAGTGAACGCGGATTCCGAATTGAATACAGCGATCGGGAAACACCCGGTCAGATCTTTATTTCGCCCGATTTCGCGACCTGCCCCGATTGCCTCGCGGAATTGTTTGATCCTGCAGACCGACGATTTCAGTATCCGTTCCTCAACTGCACCAATTGTGGTCCGCGGCTGACGATCATTACCGGTGCACCGTATGATCGCCGGTCGACCACGATGGCGAACTTCGCGATGTGCTCAGCGTGCCAGGCCGAATACGACGATCCTGCCGACCGCCGATTTCACGCACAGCCGATCGCTTGCCCCGCTTGTGGTCCGCGGTTGGCAGTACTCACACCAGATGGTCAGTCCATTTCCACGGATCAGCCGCTGAGGTTCTTCGTTCAGCGAATTCTCGAGGGCGGCATCGGCGCATTGAAGGGGCTGGGTGGATTTCACCTGGTCTGCGATGCGCGGAATGACCAAACAGTGGGCGAGTTACGCAGACGAAAGCAGCGAGACGAAAAACCCTTCGCGATCATGGTCCGCGACATTGATCATGCTTGCGAATTGTGCGAAATCAACGACGACGAACGGGCCCTTCTCGAATCGCGACAACGTCCTATCGTCTTGCTCCGGAAACGGCGTGACGAGACATCTCACGCGTACCGTCTCGCGGAAGGTCTAGCTCCGGGAAATCCGTGCCTGGGTGTCATGCTGCCCTATACCCCGCTGCACCATCTGTTAATGAAAGCCGTCAGCGACACTCCGCTCGTCATGACCAGCGGCAACCGTGCGGACGAACCAAGCGCTTATTTGGACGACGACGCCATCGAGCGATTGTCTGACATCGCAGATGTCTTGTTGACTCACAACCGTCCGATCCACGTACGTTGCGATGACTCCGTGTCGCGTTGCGTCGATGGCGTAGAACTGCCTCTGCGGCGATCCAGGGGATATGCGCCACAACCGATTAAACTGCCGTTCGAATGTCCTTACCCGATAATTGCGGTGGGTGGGCAGTTGAAGAACGTGTTTGCCTTGGGACACGGTCAGCAAGCATTTCTCAGCCAGCATCTGGGAGATCTGGATCATTTTGCAGCCTATCGCGCATTCGAACGTGATATCAATTTGTACGAACAGCTGTTCAATGTCCAGCCGAAACTCATCGCGCACGACCTGCATCCCGATTATGCCTCAACAGCTTTTGCCAGGCGCCGCGCCGACAACCACGGTCATAAACTGTTTGGCGTGCAGCATCATCACGCGCACATGGCGAGTTGCATGGCAGAACATGGGCTGGATGAACCGGTCATTGGCGTTTCATTCGACGGAACCGGCTACGGCACTGACCACGCAATCTGGGGAGGCGAATTCCTCGTCGGTGATTACTCGCAATTCACACGCGCGGCCCATTTTCGTAATGTTCGCCTGCCCGGAGGCGATGCCGCCATCCGCGAGCCCTGGCGGATCGCCATTTCGCAGTTGTTGGATGCGGGGTGTGCGGACTTCAGCCTGAAAGGAGTTTCTTCCCACCAGCGCCGAACCATCGAGCAGATGGTCCAACGGGGATTTCACTCGCCCTTTACATCGAGCGTCGGGCGGTTGTTTGACGCAGTCGCAGCCATTGCAGGAGTGCGGACGGAAGTTGCTTATGAAGGTCAGGCCGCAATGCAAATGGAATGGCTGGCGACCGACACCGCGAAAGATGGCACGTATCCCTTCGAGCTGATGCCAGAACAAACAGTTCCCATTCGCTGGAACGCGTTTTGCAATGTCCCACCACCGCAGGTCTTGCCTGAATTCGAATTGACCTCGGACGCCATCGACACACGTCCTTTGATTCGCGCTGTCGTGCGCGACGTACGCCAACACGTTAGCGTGGATTTGATCGCGCGGCGATTTCATTCGACCCTGACGGAAATCATTGTAAAGGTGTGCCACAGAATTCGCACTGAGACGCAGCTCCAAACCGTGGTGCTGAGCGGAGGGGTGTTTCTGAACGCGATTTTGACTCGCGATGTGTGTGCTGAGTTGAAATTCGACGGGTTTCGTGTTTTTCGACATCGACTCGTACCTCCGGGCGACGGGGGCCTGAGTCTGGGGCAATTGGCCGTCGCTGCAAAAGTTGCTGGATTAAGTCGGGCCGGTGGATAGGATAACTGCCGGAGGACGCGTTCAAATATTGTGCCGCTTCGGCAGAGCTGCCAGACAAAGACTTACGGCGCTTGAATGGGACGTATGGGACGTATAATTCCGTAGCCTCGCATAAGTCCCATCTGTCCCATAAGTCCCATT
>JAQGHT010001224.1 GCA_028291565.1 Planctomycetaceae bacterium
GACGCCTGCGAGAGTAAAAAAATGATCCCGGCCGAATATCCTTCGACCGGGATCGGGGTGTGCTGGTTTCGGCACGTCGGCGAATTCCGTTTAATTTGCGCCTCAATTTAATACCATCGCGCTCAACCATTGAGCTACACCCGCGTTAAAAGTAAGAGCGGGCGACAGGACTTGAACCTGCATCCGATGGCCTGGGACGCAAACCTTGATCCGACGATCAGCACGAATGCTAACGCTGGAGTGAGAATCTGAATCTGAACGTCCTGCCTCTGCTTATTGGGCTACCCCGCCGAATGTTTCAAGTGGCGGAGGGAGGATTCGCACCTCCACTGACGAACGCGGTTGCTGCTAAATCTGAGACTCAGTTTGAACTCCGAAATCAATCGTAGCATTATTTGCCGCGGAAAATATAGCCCAGGATGGCTTCTCCCGTCTTTTTCTTCTCCACTTCCGCACCATTGGCTTCTTCGCGCGCCTGTTTGACCGCATCGGACAGGCCGCGGACTCGTTCCAGCAACTGATTCTTTTCATTCGCAGGAATTTCTCCGCTGAACTTCACTGTGGTCCATGTGCCAACGGTCACATCTTCAAAGTACATTTCCACCTGCGCGGGATGTTCCTTGGTGGCCTCGTATTTGATGTGACTCTTTGGGACTTTTTTGGTTTTCGTTGTTTGGAACGATTCCGAGGCATAGCAATCCTGGGCGGCATCGAACACCCAGCGTTCGCCGGGATCGAGAACGGGCAACTTTTCGATGAACGTTTGCATGTCGATCAATTGCTTTTCGAGAAACAACAGATTTGTGACCGGGACACCGGCGACCAGAGTCCGTCCATCTATCTTGATGTCGGCCCTGGCCTGACAATTCGCGAAATCCTGCGTCGCGACAACATCAAACAGCTCAGTCATTTCTCGGGTCACGCGATCTACCACCTCGCCAACCTTCAGTTGTACAAGCTTACTTTCGGCGGGTTGAGCTTCGCCCGTTTCGTCCTTGGGCTTATAAGTTCGTGAAATGCCACTCAATAAATCCAACTTTTGCAATTGGTGATAGGCGGCTGTCAGGACTTCCTTCGCCTGAGACTTGCGGCCAGCTTGAATTGCGATGATTTGGTTTAATTTTGGCATGTTTCAAATCTTCGTACTGCTTGAGTTGATCAGAAATGGTGAACGCATTGAATGAAGTGCTGCGACAGGCTGAGAGTTGATCGCCAATAGTATAAATTCCGGCAGACAAAATAAAACCCACGAACAAATCATTCATCGCAATTGGCCGCGTAAGCTTACTTGGGGCATGCTTCACGAGCGTAATTGACGAACTTGGTCTCATCAGTCTCCCAGTGAGACCCAGATTTGACGAATTTGTTCGGGGTTTATTGGAGATTAGGATGGCGGTCATCACGGACCGCGAGAAACACTCAGAGTATCAGGCTGCGACGAACAGCGACCTTTCCAATCGCTTCTGACAGCTTCAAACGTCGGCCTGCATCTGAATGTGAATTCGTTTAGACTGACGCTACCTTGTTCTCAATTCGCTACCTTGTTCTCAATTCGCTACTTTATTCTCAATTCGCTTTGATCAGCTTGGCGTCCAGCTCGGAATTCATGGATGCCACTGCTTCTTGCGTCATCCGGTCGGCCAACCCTTGCAAATCCCCCAGGGCTGTCGAGTCTGCCGGCGAGAAGCCCGACTTTTCCGCTACCAGCAGACTGATCAATTGCCCCAATAACCCTTGGCCGGAAGCCGATGAGCTGCCGTCGGAACCATTACCGCCAGTGACGAATAATCTTTCGGGAACCAGCGGTTGAGTGGCATGTGCCAGCTCGTTCGCAGCGTGAGCCAGCACATACAGACGGGGATCTCCATAGGCCTGCACCTTTCTCAGCAAGGCCGCGGCTTCCGCCAAACCTGTTTGTAGGATTCGCTGCGCCTCTCCACGGCCGGTCAGGACATTACGCTGGCTTTCCGCTTGCGCGAGAAGCACTGTCTGGTCTGCCTGGCGGCGGGCGCGAGCCAATTCGGCGTCGCCCTGACATTCCGCCACTTGGACCTGAATGCGGTTGTTTTTCAAGTCCGCGTCAGCTCGCATCAACATCTGGTCGGCCTGACGTCGCGCCAGAGCCAGCTCTGCATCGCCCTTGCTTTCGGAGATCTGCACGCTGAGCTTGGCGTTGGTCAGTTGCGTTTGCATTTCCGACTGGGCTTTGACTTCATTCAGCATTCGCAACCGTTCAGTCGCTTCCCGCTGACGATCGAATGTTTCGACCTGTTCGATCGAGAGCTGGCGTTGGCGGAGTTGCTCCAGCAGGACCTCGATCTTGCCGCCGCTCTCCATGGTGTCCGGTTTGCCGATCAGCACATCGACACATTCAATGTCGAATTCCCGGAACCGACGACGTAATTCTTCTCGACCTTCATGCTGAATCGTATCGCGATCATGCAACAGTTCGAGCATTGTTTTGCGATGGGCGATGTCACGGAAATAGGCACTCAGCATCGGATCGAGCGTTTGGGTGATGAGTTTCTTGACATCCCCAAATCGCTGGATCACGCTGGGAGCGCGTTGATAGTCAATGTGCACCACGACAGACAGGGGCAACGATGGTTCGTAGGCGTCACGCGTGACGAGATCAATGGACTTCAGACTTTCATCATACTTATGACTTTCCGTGCGCCCGGTGATCCAGTGCAGGACGAAGTTCGTCGTCGGAACGAGTACGATCTTGCCGGCATACGTGTTGAACGCATATTTGCCTGGCCCTAATGGCCGTTCCCAGACTCCGCGTTCACCTTCCGCCACGCGTTCCCCATGGCGGAATGTGGTGCCAGACAGATCCTGCCCCGCCTGACCATAGTAACTGACCACCACACCGACATACCCAATCGGGACCACGGTTTTGGGGATCGGCTCAATCGTGGCGAACCAGCGATTAATGAAATAGGTTCCGTCAGTCAGTGCGAGGTACTGGCGTCCACGTCTGCCACCGGCTCGCAAGAACGCTTCAGGGTCTTGGAAATTGTTGTGGTAATTGGGTTTCGATGGATCCGTCCCCATCGGCGAGGCGATGATTTCTCCCGGCGCCAACGAAGGACCGTCCTGCACAGTAACGATCGCGATCGAATCGACCAGTCGCATCTCATCCGAGCCAGAAGCGTCACCTTTCGCCATCGGCGCACCGACGAGTACCGGTTGAAAGCCGCCAGCAGTTGATAATTCATTCTGCCAGAATTTGACCGAGGCCAGTTCTTGTGGTTCTTGAATCTGCCGCAAACAAAAAACATTGTTGTTCGTGATTACGACGAACAAGGCCGGGTTGATGGCATATACACCTTCACGCAGCAATGCCCGTTGTCGGCCGCGTTGCCCGCGCGGTTGGTCAGTATTCGGCGCCAGGAATAGTCGAGCGTCTTGGAAATTGTTGGACGGAACGCTTCGACCGAGTGTCTGACTGGGTTCCAGCGGCTCACCGTCCCGGGCATAAACATACCCAATTTCACCCTGCGGAATGGTTACCAGCCGCGCCGTATGGACCCGGTACTGCCAACGCCAATATCCAAAATGAACACCGCCGCGCAGGAGTTCGGCCTGGTATCCGGCCTCGCCGTTGAGGGCGATAATTCGTCCATCCGTTACAGAGCCGTTTGGCGACCACAGTTTTTCGATGACGCCAACCCGTGTGTGCGGGATAAATCGCGTACTGAGCCAGATGACAAACAAGCACGCCAGCACGGAAATGCCGAGCAGAACCCAGACGTTGGGATGCAGCAGCCAGTCCGGGAATTCCAGTGGTGATACGTCCGCAAACACATGTGCGGACAACCATTGTGGCAAGGCTAGCAGATTCGATTTCATAACAACCTCCAGAGCGCTTCATAAGGCGCGTAATTGGGAGGACGTCCTCAATATCTCAACTCGGTGGTAGGAACGTGATTCACAGTTCGAAAGATCAGCATTCGAATTGAAAATCCGAGATCTTGTACCGCAGCACCGGGCGAGCGACGTGAGATTGGAGCGCAGTGTCTCAATGGAATTGTCACCAACCACATGTCGCAAACAAATCGCGTGCGTGGTCAACCAGATCCCGGGGGATTTGGAGATGGTGGAGATATCGGAAGAAACGGCGGCGC
>JAQGHT010001235.1 GCA_028291565.1 Planctomycetaceae bacterium
TGTCGATTGTGGTGCTGTTGCCACCACCTTTCACTGTGATGCCATTCCCGCTGAAATTGCCCGTCAACAGCACCGTGACAAAATCACCTCCGTTCCAGGACGAAGTCCCGTTTTCGGTACGGTTGGCTTGCCCCATATAGGTCGTGAAATTGTCCGGAGTCGTCGTACTGGTCGAGCTGCTGGAGAATGTAAACGTTCCCGTTTCCGTGTTGTTGGAATTCCCCCAGCGCTTGGTTGTGGGATACATGCCCGCCTTGACTTTGCCAACAGCGTTCGATTCGTAACCATCATTCTCGGTCGTACCCATGGTCCCACCGCCGTCCCGGCTGGTGGTGGTAACAGTTGTGACGGCGCCATTCGTGGTGCTGATACTGGAAGTATTCGTGTCGGTTCCGTTGCCCTTGTCCCATGGTATTTCATTGGTCATGCAAACGCCGCATTTCGAATGATGGGGAAGGATGAATCGCAGGTACTCGCAGAGCACATTCTCCACACGATTCAACATCACGGGATATCGACATTCACCAAAAGGGGCATGCACCAGCATGTTCGGCGACGAATTGATACGCCCAATGAACTCGATATCCCATTGAAGAAGCTGGCCGATCACAATTTTATCCGCGAACTCCCCCAAACCGGTGTGAAAGTCGGAAGGCCGCGCACTGCGACATTCGAAGTGAATCCGAAAGTCCGGGAAGTTGGATTCTGATATTCGTACACAGAATTCACACAATCCACCAAATCGGCCGAATTAATCGGCTTATCCGTCGAATTGGAAATATCGAGGTGGAATGTTGGAATCCGCCAATTGGCGGATTCACGTTTGCAAGTGCACGCTGAATCCCAATTCCTTTTGCCCGTCAAGATTGGAGCAAACGCTTCGATTGATACTTGAACGAGGTAGCCTGGAAGCGAGCGATTGAGTACGCTGGTGGATCGGCTGGACGTTCCAACACCGCTGCGTTGCATTTTTCGCTCCCATTCACACCCAAACGAGGCCCGAGATGACGGAACCGCTCTCCGAATGGGCCACCCGGAAAAAAATCATTAACGGGATGTTGCAGAAGTGCGGCTGGGAAATCGTCCCCTTCGATTTGGCGACACCGTTGTCCAATTACGCTCGGCATGCGGTTGAGGAATTCCCGACCGAAAATGGACCGGCAGATTATGCGATGTTCGTCGATGGGCGATGTCTGGGTGTTGTCGAAGCGAAACGGCAAACAGTTGGACCTCAATCTGCAGTGGTACAGGCCGAGCGCTATTCGCGGGGAATGCCTGCCACCGGTCCCACGTGGCGAGGCTTTCGGGTTCCGTTCTTGTACTCGACCAGTGGCGAATTGATCTGGTTTCGAGACATTCGCCACGAATTAAATCAGACTCGAAATGTCGCAGAATTCCATACGCCCGGGGCGCTCGCCGAACTAATCAATCGGGACTTCGAGGCCGCTTGCGGTAAAGCTCTTGCCCTTCCGAACGATCAAGAGCGATTGCGGAAATATCAAAAAGAGGCGAACGCCGCGACGGAAAAGGCCATCTCTGAACACAAACGACAAATGTTGATTGCGATGGCTACCGGAACGGGCAAGACGTTCACGATGGTCAACCAATCCTATCGGTTACTCAAATCCGGTATTGCAAATCGGATTTTGTTTTTGGTCGATCGACGCGCCCTGGCTGCTCAATCGGTCCGAGCTTTCGCCGCTTTTGAACCCGAACCAAATCAGAAATTCGACAAGATCTATGAGGTCTATAGCAACCGATTTCAGAAGGGCGATTTTGGCGAAGACGAAGCCTTTGATTCAAACGTGTTGCCAAAGGGATATTTGACTGATCCAAAAGCAAAACACGCGTTCGTTTACATCTGCACGATTCAACGGATGGCCGTTCAGATTCTCGGTCGGCAAGCGGTTTTCAGCGAAGATGGCGACGACATTGACGAAGATGCCGAGCAAGTGGATATCCCCATTCACGCCTTTGACGTGATTATCGCGGACGAATGCCATCGAGGCTACACGTCGAGCGAACAGTCAGTTTGGCGCGATGTCTTGAACCACTTCGACGCGATTCGGATCGGATTGACCGCGACGCCGGCAAAACACACCACCGCCTATTTCTCCGAAGTTGTGTTCCGCTACTCGACCGAGCAAGCCGTTCGCGATGGTCATCTGCTCGATTTCGATCTCGTCAAAATTCGGTCGGATGTGCGGATTAATGGAATGTTCCTGCAAACTGGCGACGCAGTGGAGCACATCGACACGAAGACCGGCGCCGTGGAACTTGACGCATTGGAAGACGAGCGCGAGTTTGTCCTAACCGAGATCGAACGCAAAGTCACCTCTCCCGATTCCAATCGTCAAATCCTGTTGGAGCTGAAAAAGTACGCCGATGCGCATGAAGAACGATACGGTCGATTTCCGAAAACCTTGATCTTCGCCGCGAACGACTTGCCGCATACCTCGCATGCCGACCAGCTACAAGAATTGGCGGTGGAAATCTTCGGGCGGGGCGAAAGTTTCGTGCGTAAGATCACCGGTCGAGCGGACCGGCCGCTGCAATTGATTCGTGAATTCCGGAATCGACCGCATCCCGGAATTGCCATTACGGTCGACCTGCTGTCAACCGGGGTCGATATTCCCGACCTGGAGTTCGTCGTCTTCCTGCGTTCAGTGAAGTCCCGAATTCTATTCGTGCAAATGCTGGGACGGGGAACGCGAAAAAGTCCCGATCTGCCGGACAAATCCCATTTCACCGTCTTCGACTGTTTCGACGGGACTTTGTTCCAATACTTCAAAGACGCCACCGAAGAGACATCCGAAGTTTCCCTCGATAAGCCGTCTAGAAGCATCGAAGACGTGATCGAAGACATCTGGTCGAACAAGGACCGGGAATACAATGTTCGCTGTCTGGTGAAGCGATTGCAGCGGATCGACAAGGAGATGTCGCCCGAGGCCCGCGAACAATTCGCCGCCCAAGGCATTCCCGATGGAGACGTCGCGAACTTCGCGACGCAGCTGCCGCAACTGTTGACCGGACATTTCATGCCAACCATGCAACTCTTGCGGAAGCCGGAATTTCAAGCAGTCGTGAAGGATCATCCGCGCCGGACTCGAACCTTCCTTCGCGCGTTGGATCATGAAGACTCGGTTTCGTCCGAATACCTCATTCGCGATGGCAAGGGAAATCACCATAAACCGGAAGACTATCTCGACATTTTCGCCCGCTTTGTTCGCGAGAACACCGCTCAGATTGAAGCCGTCAAGATTCTCATGGAACGGCCGGCCGATTGGAGCACAGAGGCCCTGAAAGAGCTGAAACAAAAATTGACCGCTGCCCCCGAACGATTCACCGTCGAGGTCCTGCAGAAGGCCCACGAAATGCGGTATCGAAAATCACTGGTCGATATCATTTCGATGGTCAAACACGCCGCCGCCGATCAGAATCCCCTTTGGACCGCTCAAGAACGTGTTGATGCGGCAATTATCCGAGTCTCAACCGGTCGAATATTCACGCTCGAACAACAACAATGGCTTGATAGAATCCGGCAACATTTAATCGTCAATCTCTCGATCGACAAGGACGATTTCGACTATATTCCCACGTTCGAGGGGGCTGGAGGATGGGGCAAGGCGAACAAAGTGTTCGAGGGCAAGCTGGAAGATCTTTTGCGAGACATCAACAAGGCAGTCGCAGCATGATGATCACCAAGCCCCGCCAGGGACGACCGATAATAGCCCACCGATTCATCGGTGGGTTGCAATCGTGCTACGAGAAAAGTCCCCTTAGGGACGACAGCAAGTTTCTGTCGCCCCTTGGGGGGCTTTTAGATCAAATTGACTTAATCCCACCGATGAATCGGTGGGCTATTATCTACCGTCCCTACGGGACTGAGACTCGCATACGGGTGCCTGACACCACAAATTTCACTTGCTAGTTCGAATTGAAATCTAACATCATAAGCATCCAGGTTCACTTTTAAAGACGAATTATGTCTGACGTTGTTTCGAAACTGTGGGGTTTCTGCCATACCCTGCGCCATGATGGCATTGATTACGGCGATTACATTGAACAGATCACATTCTTGCTGTTCTTGAAGATGGCTGACGAGAAGGGAGTCGAGATTCCTCCCGGTTGCGACTGGCCGGCGCTGCGCGACAAATCAGGCACCGCGTTGACCGATTTTTATATCGACCTGCTCCGAAAGCTGGCGAAGCAGACCGGAATACTTGGGGATATCTACGCCGATGCGCAGTCTCGGTTCAATAACCCGGTCAATCTGAAAAAACTGATCAATCTGGTCGATGAGATCGAATGGACTTCGCTCGATGTCGATGTGAAAGCCGCTGCGTATGAAGGGTTGCTCGAACAGGCCGCGAACGAAGGGAAGAAGGGGGCAGGGCAGTATTTCACGCCCCGCGTTCTGATTCAATCCATCGTTCGAGTCATGAAGCCCGACCCGCGAACGAGCAAGGATTTTACGATCAGTGATCCAGCCTGCGGGACCGGTGGTTTTCTGGTCTCGTCTTACGAATGGTTGATCGGTGAGACGAAGGGAGCACTCGACCGCGATGTCGCGAAGCGGTTGAAGAAGCAAACCTATTATGCTCAAGAGTTGGTTGCACGCCCGCGACGGATGGCCCTGATGAACCTCTATCTGCATGGTGTTGAACCGCAGATCATTTTGGGCGATACAATCTATGATCCTCCGTCAGACCGCCGCTTCGACGTGATCCTGACCAATCCACCATTCGGTACGAAGGGAGCGAATCAGGCCCCGACCCGTGACGACTTCACGATTGAAACGAGCAACAAGCAACTCAACTTCGTGCAGCATGTCGTCAACGTCTTGAAACCGGGCGGACGTGCCGCGATGGTCTTGCCTGACAACTGTCTGTTCGAGGGCAAAGCGGGGGAAGTTTTTCAGATTCTCATGCAGGACTGCAATCTACACACGGTCTTGCGCTTGCCTCGGGGGACGTTCACGCCTTACAGCCAAGGGGTGAAGGCAAATGTCATTTTCTTTCAGAAGGGACGCCCGACCGAAAATGTCTGGATCTTCGACGCCCGGAGCAATGTTCCCGGCATCACGAAGAAGGACCGGCCGCTCAGTCGCGAGCACTTTGCCGAGTTTGAAAAATGCTATGGAGCCGATCCGAACGGCACCAGCAAGCGGAAAGACCTCGGTGAGACCGGCCGCTTCCGCCGCTACGCCGCGACCGACATTGCCGAGCGATCGTACAAGCTCGACATCACCTGGCTGAAGGATGACTCGCTGGAAAACAGCGACGAACTCCCCGACCCGCAAGACTTGGCAACAGAAGCTATCACCGAACTGGAAGCAATTGTCGGTGACCTGAGAGAAATCGTCGCTCTGGTTGAAGCGGAAGAAGGTATCGAGGTATGAGCTATGTATTGCCTGAGGGGTGGACTACCGCAAGGCTTGATACGCTTTTTGACGTGCACACGGGTGGGACTCCCGATAGAAAACAACCTCAGTACTTTCAGAACGGCACTATTCCGTGGGTGCGAACAGGTGAGGTGAATAACACAGACATCTACCATTCGGAAATTAAGATTACTCAAGAGGCGTTAGAGAATAGCAGCGCGAAACTGTTTCCGGCCTCGACCCTGCTGGTGGCATTGTACGGTGAAGGTAGGACACGCGGCCAAGTTGCACGCCTCATGATTGCAGCGGCGACGAACCAAGCTTGCTCAGCTCTGGTCAATCCGGAGTTGCCAGTTGAGATGAACCAATTGGTCTATTGGTCTCTCAGACGTGATTATCAGCGATTACGCGAGCAATCAGCAGGCGGGAACCAACCAAACCTTAATAACGGAATCATCAAAGCTTGGGAAATACCAATTCCACCACTCGCAGAACAGCGGCGCATCGTGTTGAAGCTGGAATTGCTGTTGGAGAAGGTGTCGTCGAGCCAGCAACGTCTGGCGCGAGTTCCGGGGCTGCTGAAACGCTTCCGCCAATCCGTCCTCGCCGCCGCCTGCTCCGGAAAGCTCACCGCCGATTGGAGGGAAGTGCAATCATCTCTTGATAGTGACGTGCCTCGCGATTCTGGTTGCGAAGAAATGGAACTGCCTTTTGATGTCCCGTCACACTGGAATTGGTCTTCACTTGACGTTATCTGCACTAAAATCACAGACGGCGAGCATCTTACACCGCCGCGTGTTGTTTCGGGTGTTCCCATACTCTCTGCAAAAGACGTAAGAGACAATGACGTCGAATTCAATGATGCTAAATTTGTTACTGCTGAATTTGCCGCACAATCGAGACAGCGTTGCAATCCAGAGTTTGGGGATATTCTTGTTGTGAGTCGCGGTGCCACTGTGGGGCGCACGTGTCGTGTAAAAACCCACACCGTGTTTTGCCTAATGGGAAGTGTATTGTTGTTCAAGCCGAAATCTGAGGTTATTCTCCCTGAGATTATCGAATATTGCTTTAAGACTCCGACTGGTTTGGCTGCTCTCATTGCTAGGTCTGGTGCAACTGCCCAGCAAGCGATATACATCCGCGACATGCGAACGTTTCCGATCCCCATTCCCCCTCTAACAGAGCAACAAGAAATCGTTCGTCGAGTCGAAAAGTTGTTCGCGTTCGCGGACCAGATCGAGGAGGGGTTGAGGAAGGCGCAAACGCACGTCGAGCGGCTGACGCAATCACTACTGGCTAAAGCCTTCCAAGGCAAACTGGTTCCCACCGAAGCGGAACTCGCCCGCCGCGAAGGCCGCGACTACGAACCCGCCACCGCCCTCCTCGAACGCATCAAGAACGACCAGAAGTCACCGCCGAACGGAACGAAGCCCGCATCTCAACGCAAGCGACGGTCAAACCCCTCATGAATCTCAATGACTTGCTGCAAGCCGAACAACTCGATCCTGAGACAACCTTGGTCCTGCGTCATGTTCCCCGCGAACGCGAACTCCGCAAAGTCCTTCCCTGGCTGGCCGCAGAAAAACCAGCCGTCTTCAATGCCTACCAGCAGACACAGAACCCCAAAGTCGAAAAGCAAATGCTGAAGGCGAAGCATGTCGTTTCGTTTGTCGGTTACGGAGCCGGCAAGGCACTTTTTGTCGGACTCTATGAGATGCGAGGCGCCAAAACCGTAACTCTTGTGGAACTTCGTAAGCTCGCCGCTCAGCAACAACTCGTCAAATATGGGGTAAATCTGGACGGACCGCGAACAGAGCAGTTATTGTTTGACCTGGAACTGACTCAGCATTTTTCCAAGTGGAAAGGCAAACTGGTTGTTCGCTGGCCCGCCCCCGAAATCTCTTGGGCTCGCTGGGCTGTTAAAAATCAGATCGAAGTGGAAGCCATCAACGAAGAATCCGTGCTCGACGCGAACATGCCGGAATGGCGAGACCTGCTGGTCACCTGGGACGAACTCCACGTGATGCCGAAGAAATGGAAAGCGAAGCTGGAAGAATGGCGCGGCATCTATTTCATCTTGGATAAACACACAGGCAAAGGCTACGTTGGCGCCGCATACGGCAAGGAAAACATCCTCGGCCGCTGGACCGGTTACATGAACACAGGCCACGGCAATAACAAACGGCTTTTGACTTGCGAACCCAGCAACCTGCGCTTCAGCATCCTGGAAAGGGTTTCTCCGGACATGGAGGCGAAGGAGATCATCAACCTGGAAACCAGCTGGAAAGACCGCCTGCATACTCGCGAACACGGTCTGAACGGGAACTGACGATCGACATTTATCCGAGAGTTGACGCTGCCGCCGAACGGTGTCGCGGGGACAGTTCCGACATGGCCATGATGAGTCTACTCGAGGTCGCATCGAAAGAAACTCAAGCATTTTTACGTTTCGATGTTCAAAGCAGGGCCGCCCCGTCGGACTCATTTCCCTTGTCGGACATAAGCTCGGCTCTCAACACGGCTATGACTGCATTCCGACCGTCATTTAAAGACGTCAGCCAGCATGTCACGCGCTCAAATTGAGGGTGCAGTCGTTCGGCCTGGCGATCGAGAGCACTAATCAGTGTTCGGCAACTTTCGACGGATCCCGAATCGAAATCTCCAAGCATCTGGTGAACCAGCTGATTTCGTTCTTCAACCACGAGTTTGAAGGCCCTTTGCTCTGCAAACTTTTGCTCGTCTCCTCCATCGAGTCGATAGGAGAATGACGTCCACGGAAGGTCGGAAGCGTTTCGATCAGCGGGGTTGGAATCGACAGCAGAATACAAGAGGTCGACGAGTTGCTTCGAGAGCTGGCCCATGGTGCGTCGTTCTATCTCCTCGCACTTTTTCTCGTAGATGTCTCGCAAGTCTGAATCAGGGCCTTTCCATTCGCTTTGTGCGATGAGAATCTTGAGTGCTCGCTCCATCGTCTGGAGATTGACCATATTGCGTCCGATTTTTCTCAGAGCCTCATTGCATAAATCGGAGGATTCAGAGTCCGTCATGGCCACTTTCTGATTACGTGACACCTATTACGTCACACCACTTTCGCCACCGCATGTTGCCAGATGTTGGCCTGTTCGTCTACCAAGAGACCGAATGATTTGGGTGCCACCCCACACCGTCACCCCTTTTTTCGCCGCGGAATTCATTCTAGCCAAGGTCGCCAGACCTTGGGAATCCGGGTCGAAGGTATGTCAAAGGCCCCAATCTCTGGCGAGATTGGCTACGAGAGGGTTAACGGTGTAGGGGTGCCACTTTACGCCGCTAACCCTTTTCGATGGCCAACAAAATGCGGATTTAGCCACAGATCCATACCGATGAAACACAGATCTTTATCAATACGTAGGGAACCGAAGCGAGTCGGAGAATGGATTTAATTTGAACCATTTGACGTCCCCCAGCAATGCAGCAGCCAATTCCAAATTGATCGTTCTGCATCGGAAGTTGGTGAACGGGACGGAGCGTGTGACGGACAGGAATGTCCATCCTACCTTACCGAGATCTTGTGTGAAAACCTGTGTTTCATCTGTGTGAATCTTTGGCCAAAACATCTTTTTCCGCTGCCGTTGCAAAAGGGTTAACGGCGTTTCAGGGATCAAAACAGTGCCTCGCTGCTGTTTAGTCAGTATTCCCGGTCCTTGCTCCGAACGGAATTGAATTTGTTTTGTGAACACTGCTCATCACTAATGACCGATCGTGCAGAATGGAACTCATCCACGGGTGTTCGGTGAAGAGTGTGCAAGGTTGCCTTTTGTTCTTTGGATGATCTATACTGACTGACGTCTGAACTTCTGGCGAGATCTTGCCACGGTTGGTCCATCCGCTGCAGCACATCACCTCGATTGAGCGAAAAATGTCATTGAATCAAAGGACTCGACTGGTACTCGGATTCTGCATGGTTGCTTTATGGGCCGGTTCATCGCAGTCGCAGACGCCGGACCAGCCACTGACTCCACTTGAGGCTGCCAAGAAAATAGGGCAGGTCGTCACCGTGGAATTGACCGCACGCGGAGCTGGACTGAATCGGCCGGTGGACAGTGAAGAACTCTATTCGGAAGCATTGTGGACACACTCTGATGCGTTCAAGATCCGCTTCATCGGCCCCTTGCGTAGCAAACGGTACGACGGTGGCGCGGCATTTCTCTTCCGCAATTCCTGGGGGCCAGAATGGGGCGACGAAGGCTATGGAAAAGTCAGCCTGGCATTGGCCCGTAAGCTGATCATTGAAGCTTATGCCGTGCAGCCTCGGAAACCTGAGAAGGCTTCGACGAAAGAAAAGGCGGCTCCGAAAAAGGTGGCCAGTTAGTGCGAAATGTCATGAACAGGGAGGGCAAGGGGTGGGGCGAGAGTACGAAATACCTGAAAAACGTTCTGGGACCGGTAGCTCATTGACCTCATCACGGTGCCGAACTTCGGGCAGACCTGCAGGTCAGCCACCACATTATCGGAGGGAGGGCAAACAGGATGATCGGATACCACAAGCTGACCATTAATGTCCACAGCCGCTCATCGGGCCAGCGCAGATCGCGGTAATAAATGCCCCACGTGTCGCCGAATGCCCGTATTTGTGGATCGAGACTGGGATCGGACCCCTCAAGGCCGATGAGGCTGCCGCGATACGGACCGTATTCGGCGTCATTGAAGAAGACAATTCGAGAATCGAATTCCCGGTTCCAGACTCCGACATGAAACGATTTGTTGAACGAAAGATAATGCTCCCAGGGATTTGCTGCAAATCCACACAGGAATAGCATGCCTGAAATCACGGACAGGCATAGCGAAAAAAGGACCGCCACCTTGATTGCTCGGTTTGCCAGCATTTGAACAGAATCCTCAAGTTGAAGATGTCGATCTGCGTTTGATTTGTCTATTGTACTGTGCATTCCCACAGAAGACCCAAAATCGGAATCGCTCATGGCCAACGATTCAGGATTTCGACTATTCTCAAATGACGGGATGGCGCTGACGAAACAGAGCATTGGGAAACAGAATTGACGGCAAAAAGGTGATTTCACCCAAGGCATTCACGGCAAATAACGGCTTGGATGTTAGGACATTGTCGAATGGAACTCTGGTCCGTGCTTTGGAAATGACAAATGGGGCCGTGGAAGTGCTGTTTGCTTCGGTGACGACTCTCAAAACGCGATGGTGATTAAGAACTGACGGCAGTGCTCCGTCGCGGTCGGCTGCGCCGAACAGCCGCCCGGCAGGCGGCAGCTACTGTCAGTCCGTTCGACCAATGAGAAATGTTCTTTCGAATCCAGGAACGACATGCATGAAACTCAGTTTCGATCTCTTCACGCCGACTCTACAAAACTTCTTGATCTGCCTCAGCCTGGTTTGGTTTGAGTCAGCTCCGGCCGAAGCTGATGACGCGCCAGCGACGAAGGTGGCCACCTTTGGTCAATCGATCGTCGTTGAGATTGGTGAGCAGCCACGAATCGATACTCCTGTTTCGATTGCGATCAAAACTGCTGAACCTGGTGATCCACGAACCGTGCGGCTGGTTGAGATCACAGGCGGCAAGGAGACGCCGATTCCATCGCAGATCGAACCAGGGGTTACGTCTCGCTTGTGGTGGATCATGCAGGGTGAGACCCCGGCTCGTTCGAAACGCTCATTCCGTATCGATCAGGGAACTGCCGTGCCGAGCTCGGAACTGACCATCGATAAGCGGCCCGCGTTTCTGGAAGTCCATCACGGCGAGTCGCCCGTGTTGCGTTACAACATGGCTCATATCGAGCCACCCCAGGGTCTCAATCCCA
>JAQGHT010001247.1 GCA_028291565.1 Planctomycetaceae bacterium
TGTAACGAACCGCCCAAAGTTGTCGCGGGTGCTCCAAAGTTTTGGCGATCTTGGCAGTCATGTCGGCCATTGCGGAATCCCAAAAGAATGGAATAGAAATCTCTAAAAAGTTGTCAAAGCCTCTGGCGAGCGGTGGGCATAAGCCCACTGGTTTTTCGGGTATATTGTCTGATTCTACTTCGGGCCGCAAATCAAATGCATCAGCGACGTGTCGAGTCTTTGATACTCCTGCTCGTCATCGAGCTTCAAAAATTTGATGACAAGTACAAATTCGAAGAATTCGATTGCTCACTTTCGAGTGATAGGCCAGAGATTCTGCTCTAGGCGAGAGCTGCTGTAATTGGCCCGCATCCATCATGGGCGATGGGCAATGGCTGGCCGTGGTTGTCGTATTCGATGCGTTTCGGATCAATACCCAATGCCGTGAACCAAGTATGGAAAAAGTGTCCGATATCATAAGGATCAGTCGCTACTGCTTCACCTCGTTCGGTTGTCGCGCCAATCGCGACGCCACGCTTGAGCCCGCAGCCAGCCATGGCGATCGACCAACATTGCGGCCAATGGTCACGGCCCACATGTGAGTTGATCCGCGGTGTCCGTCCAAATTCACTGAGCGCGATCACCAGCGTATGTTCAAGCATGCCGCGCTCCGCGAGATCTTCAATCAGTGCGGCGAAGGATTGATCGAACTTTCCGATCAGGTTCTGACTGGCGTTAAAATTATCACCATGACTGTCCCAGCCGTAAGAATTGACTTTCACAAAACGGACACCGTTCTCCAGCAAGCGTCTGCCTTGAAGCATGTGCCGTCCAAGTTCATAGTGACCATATCGATCGCGGTCGCGCTCCGAAACCTTGGACTCGTCAAACAAATCACCGCGCCGCGATAGTTCCCGGGCCACGTCATAAACATAGCTATTCGCCTCGGAATTCGGTTTTCGGTGCCGAGCCGCATAGCGAGAATTCAGTTTCAGGCGGAATTCATTGCGCAGCGCTTCATCGGATTCAGAAATTACTGAGGGTCGCAACAGGCTTTCGGGGGCCTTGCCATCGCCAAACGCCAGCGCCCCATATTTGGCTCCCAGAAAACCCGCATCGGTCGGAATGAATCCGCCATTTCCAGGCTTGATCCACATATAGGCAGGCAGGCCGCCCTCGCACGGACCGAGCAGTTTCGCGACCGCTGAACCAAAAAAGGGATAATCGACACCGCGGTTTTTAGGGTCGCCACGTTGAATCCGGGCCACTCCGGCGGAATGGCTGTCGTCTTTCGTGCTGGCACTGCGAACGATCGCCAGATGGTGCATCTGCTTCGACGTGTGTCGCAACAATTCGGAAACACGAATGTCAGGTGCCGAAGTTGCGATCGAGCGAAAAGGCCCGCCGAATTCGGTATTTGGCTTGGGATCCCAGCTTTCGAGTTGACTCATGCCCCCGTCAAGCCAGATGAAAATCACCTGTTTTTCACGCTTCCGGAGATCGTCGGCAATCGCGGAATGAACAAGGCCACCAAAGGTGCCAATCGTCGCGGCAGCCGCTGAAGCTCCCACGCCGCCCAGAAACTGGCGACGCGAAACGCGATGCTCCAGGGGATTGCAAAGTGGATGATGTTTCATTGCAGGGGTTTTGCCGGTGGGTGTTGGCTGGGTCTGTTACCGACCACTGTTGAAAGGGACATTCAATTTGATGGCAATTGAGCACCCTTCAACTCCCGCATTGTACCCTGCCCCAGCATCAATGGGAGGTAGAAACCGGGTAACGGATCAACAAATCCCGATAAGAAATGACTGAAAAGAGTCAAACTCAGGGACGGGATCAGAGAATAACAATTTTTCTGATTCGCCGCGGGGCGTTTCAGCTTCCATTGATTTTGCGACCGGCACTAAAGTCATTGCTTCCGCGACCAGCCGGTTGAGACGAAAACCCTGAACTTGTCCCCATTTCTCGCTCGTGCAGATCGTCATGGAGCGAACGCAGTTCTTCGTAGGACCAGTTTTCAATTCGCCAGTTGGAAGCCAGGCCATAAGAGTGAATCGGACTGCGGAGGTGACTGACGACCGTCGACTTTGGAGGGTTCCAGTCGCCGTCGACAGACCAATGATTTCCACGCAGCCGATAACTCCCGGTCGACTCGACGCGGATCATTTCGGGAGCGGGCGGAATTGGCCGTTCATCGCGCCCTTTATATAGCCAGCCAAAGGTCCACGTATCCAATGGAGTCGTGCAGCCTGATCGAAAGGCACGAATGATCTTTCCATCGCTGATACAGGCGACAGTCGGATATTCACGGACATTAAGTTCCTGAATCAATTCCGGAATCGCATCGCGGTCGATGATCTGGATGTGATTTTCAGTTCCGGCACCGATTTTCCAGCCCTTGGCCCGCATTGCTTCAAAATCGCCACCCGCACGGTTCAATTTCGCGAGCTCTGACTGACAGCGATCACAGTTTTGCGTGGTAATAAACAACACTCGAACGACTTCGGGAGTCAATTTGGGTGGCCCGGCAATCGATTGAATCCCGGGCAACCTTCGAGCCGCGGGTTTGGAGAGATCGCTCGATGTTGCGGAAACCCGCGTCACATCATCACCCCAGACCGACGAACCTGCCAAAGAAGCGAGCAGCAGTGCTGCGATCACCAGCATTCGCTCAACCATTCTCAATATCCCCAAGCTG
>JAQGHT010001248.1 GCA_028291565.1 Planctomycetaceae bacterium
TTGACATCAAGTACGAAGTTCTTTTTTATACGGCCCTCTTTTACTCTTGCCTCAGCAATTTTCATTGCTTCCAACATGATTAAAGGGGAACCGAAGCAGACTTTGCCCGTCAATTTGTCGAGGTAATTCCCACCACCAGAAAAACCGTCGACAAGCGTCAGTGTAAGTTTTTCTCGCCTGGGATTGACTGTAAGCGTTTCGACATATTGTTCTAGGTAGGATCTCAGCACGTCGTGTTTAGTCTTACTATGTTGATCCAGCTCTGGCGGGGACTTACCGAGGCGCCACAGGTATTTGTCCTTGCTCAAAATAAAAGTCTCCATGGGACTCGGAACGTGCCGCATGTCTAGTTCAATACCGGTATATTTACTGAGTCTGATTGTGGCAAGGAAGGCATTTCATCCCAAGCACGACCATCAAGAAGCCTGCCGGTTCGCGATTTGTTAACTCCTCCCCACTGCTTGAAGAAGAATGGCACATCAAATTTTAAGCAGCGATCTCGGATTTGTCGGACCCAGTCAATTTGCATTGGACGTGAATGCGGGCCGGATTCACCACCTACAATAATCCAATCAATTCCCGCAACAGCGAGACGAGGGATCGGCCCCAATAGTGGTTCGATCGAAAGAAATCGGATTGTGGCTGGAACTTTTCGCAACTGGTCGATGCGCCACGTATAGTCCGCGTTTTCCACGCTCGTCCCCATCCAAATATTGCGAGGCCACGGCAACTTACTCGAGAGTTCACATACGCGTTCAGGTCGTTTTGTCAGCACCTGGAAGATGTGATGAGAGGCTTTTTCCATTACAGCGAAACACCGAACGATGAATTCGTCCGGAACATTTTCGTGAAATAGGTCGCTCATGGAATTTACGAATATCATTCGGGGACGTTTCCACTGCAGCGGTACGGTCAGTGTGTCTTCTTGCAATGTTAATGTGAATCCATTTCGATATCGCGGTTGTTCCATTGCCAGAAGTCTTTGGGCCATCCGTTCGGCATAACAAAACTTGCACCCAGGACTGATCTTGGTACATCCGGTGACGGGATTCCATGTTGCATCGGTCCATTCGATGGCTGATTTCTGGGCCATGATTCACTCCATTAATGGCAAGAATATTGCGGCATTCAGCTGACTTGTAGCCTTATCGAAATTAAGGGCAGGAGTCAAGACCGTTGTAAACAAAGAAGATATTACAGTCCTTCTATGAAAGCCTTTTGAAATACGCATCGCGTGAAATCCCCCAAACGTCCTGTTTGGGGGTGATGCCGAGAATCGGATACGAGCATCGGGTCACAGTGCCAGCGTCAGCAATTTCGCAATCTTGACGTCGGCTTCCAGCCGGTCGCCAGCGTAGGCCAGACTGACGTTCTCGTGCGTCAGTGCGTCAACCAGGTTCCACAGCGTGAAGGGCTTGCCTTCGCGATTGAGCGACTGCAAAGCCTTCATGACAGCGTCTTTGGGAAGTCCCTCTTTGAGCAGCGACTTCGTCGCTTCATCCATGTTGCTGCCAAGGCTCGTTTCCATTGCCTTGATGATCGTCCGGTTGAATCCATCGCGGCGAGCATCCCGCTTCGCGGCGAGATCTTCGATCATGCGTCTAATCTCGCCGAGCGATTCCGAGATATTTCCCGTGTGCTTTCGCTTGAATTCCAGGACCTCAACTGCATCCCATACGATGTGATTGCGACAGACCGACTGAAACCAGAACGTCGAGATCCCCAACGAACGTCGTCCGACTTCCGAATTCCAGATGAAGAAGCCAGGGGCGAAGTTTTCGCCATTGATTTCCACCCATCCCTGAGGATCAATGAGAAAGCAGAAGAGATCCTGTTCTCCGCAGTACAACCCCGTTCCGCCGTTCATGGCAGGTGGTGGCGGGCAAAATTCTCCTGCCGCCTGGCGTACCATTTCGAGCAACTGACTGTTCCAGAGTCGGCTATAGGCAACCCCATGAATCGATTTGAGCGTGTCGTTCGTGACGAGCATCTGAAGCGGCTTCGATCCGGTTGGCATCGTGTCGATTAGGATACGACTTGCCGTGTCTGGAGCGACTCGGTTCACCGTTTCTTTGCTGACGAGTGCGAGTCGGCAGAGTTGCGAGAAGCTCCAGTCGTTGAGGTGCAAATCTCCGTCGCTTCCCGCCCCCAAGATCAAGGAATCTCCCTGAGTACGTGGCCGCACATCCTGTGGTGGCCGCCACACATCGCGTGAGACGTTCCGCTGTGCCTCGCAATGCGTGAACAATGACTCCATCGATTGAAACTGCTCATCAGGCGTCCTCTTATAGAGTTCGCGGTGAGCGTGCATCAGATTGGACATGACAATTCCCCCTAAAAAGTGCAAGCAATGTGACACCGGTGCTGGAAAAGAACGATTCTCAGCCCGTGCCTGTTCCACACGGAACAAACAATGTCATCTTGCTCTGATGTCGGGAACAGAGCACTTGTCGCGACTGCAGTATGGTGGTCCTGACGTATCGGGCGAGATTGATGCCAGAAATGATCACACTTGTCGTAAAACATGGGGCGATCGATTCGCCCCCCAAAAACCCCTTCGTTTTCACGAAGGGTGGGGTTCTTCACGTTGTCCTCCCCGTGAAGAGATGGACGTTCCGATCACACGGACGCGGGAAGAAGACCTTGCGGAGCTGCCCCTCGTAGTGGGTGCGAAGAGCCTCTTTCAGGTCAACATCATCAGTGCTAAATCCGACGACAGAATCGTTCTTGAGCAGCCATACCTCGGCAGTCTGGGGATCGCTAAGAAGGGCGAAAATCCCGAACGAAGAGACGAACTCCAACGGGACCAGGAGTGAACCAATGGATGGATCTTCTGGTCTCCCACTGTTCCAGTTCGGGGCGAGTGTGACCTCAATACCGAGAGTCCGTTCGATGATCCGCTTCCCTTTGGCTGTGCAGTCGCAAAGGATGCGGTGCATGTGCTGGTCTGACTCTCCAGTCAGGACCTCGATGCCAAACTTTTCAAGATCCTTGATTCCATCAATGCGTTTCATGATGCCTCCGGTGAATAGGGGAAAGAACCGGAGTGAGAATGCCAGATCTTTGGGCAACGTCAAAATCTTGCCCGGTGTCCACCCTTTGAAGAAAAAGATCCTCAGGCAAGGGGAGTGTTCCGGTGACATTTCATCGCTGGAACTTGCCAAACGATCGGTTGATGGGGAGATGAATGATTGCCAATCGAACCTTGCCACTGAGCGTTTTCTCTGGCGAAACGATAGTCCTGCACGTTTCGATTGACGGACGAGAGGACTTGTCGTGAGATCGACTCGACTCGAAAACCAATTTCGGAGTAGCATTCATACATCGCGAAACGCACTTTCCATGCCGTGAAAAAGTCCTCAACTTTTGATCATCGGCCAGACCCCGAAACGGAGCTTCCGTCAAGCGAACGAATGTCTTCAGGGGGACAACAATCAAACGAGAACAACTCGGCTCAAGAGTCAAGAATTGTCGCATCAGCGGGAGGCCGAAGACCAATGGACGACAATCCCCTGCCGCTGTCAACTTCACAGATCATTCCAGCCTTCGCAAGACCCGGTGAGTTGACAAGCATAGATCTTCGTGACCGAATGCGTGACGCCATTGACGCGTGGTTGCTTCGATCCCCTTCTCTGCAAACTCGAGATTGTTACACGCGGGATCTCCGGACATTTCTGAAATTTGCGGGCATCCCGGATGGATGTCCCGAACAACTGACAGCCGTTCGACCAGCACTCGTCGCGGCCTATCGGGATCACCTCAAGGAAAAGGGATTGGGGAACGCGGCAGTCGTCCGAAAACTGACCGTGCTTCGCAGTCTGTTTTCGTACCTCACCACATTCGGATATACCGGAGCAAACCCCGCACACTCCAAATTTGTCGATGCCCCGAAGGTTCCGCGTGATGGGAAAACGGTTGGATTGTCGCCAGCGGACTGCAGACGCATCCTCGAAGCGCCCGATCTCTCAACGCCTGCTGGCTTTCGCGACCGGGCGATCCTCACGGTGCTTGCATACTCCGCGTGCCGAGTTGGGGAGCTATCGCGACTCAGAGTTCGGGACTATCGGGAACACTCAGGCCACAAGATTCTTGAAGTACAGGGAAAAGGCGGAAAAGAACGCCGAATTCCACTGCATGCGGAAGCCTTTGAATGTATTGAATACTGGCTCGATTCCGCGAGCCTTCGCGATGATCCGACCGGTCCCCTCTTCCGAGGAACTTTAACCGCCCGAGGCAAGGGACGAGACGGTTTCAAACGAATGCACATGTCGCGGAGAGCGGTCCAGGCACTCGTGAAATCGTACGTTCGATTGCTTGGGCTTGATTCGGCAGTAACGGTCCACTCATTCCGGGTGACCGCCCTGACAACGGCACGTGAGCGCGGGGCCGACATCATCGACATTCAAGATTTCGCAGGTCATTCTGACCCCAGAACCACTCTCGCTTACATCCGCAATCGGGACCGCCTCAGTAAGAGCCCGGCGTATGTTCTAAATTACTAGCAAATCCGACGATCGAACGTCACCTGGATCAGCCCTTTTCACGACCTCATCTGCTCATTTCAGATAAACTTTTGATCGCATCGGCAACGTCTCTCGAATCGTCCCCATCTAGAGCAGCAGCTACCTTCTCTTGAAACACCTCAAGTGAAAAGTCACGAACCAGTTTTAATCCGCAGATATTCACGGGAACGGAAAACACGTTTTTCAACAACTTATTCACATGTCGCTTGTTCTGAAGCCACGATTTGTCGGAGAATTGATCGATTTTATTTGATCGAGGACCGCACAGCCTTTCAATCAACCACAGCGCATTGCGACAACCCACCTCAAAAGAGTAGATGCGTGTTAACATCTCACTTGCACTACGTTGCGCCTCGATCATTGGCGCGGGAATGGCAGTTTGACTAACTAAACCGCCTGCTCCTGATCCGGATTGCCAAACTCTATGGAGCATCTCCTCCTTCTCCGACCACCATTCTTTGTAATTCAGCGGATCCCAAGTGTTAGTGATGATTTCAATCGCACAGCGGGCCACACCGTCCCATATTCCCGCGAATGTCCGGCTTCCAGCATCGAGAGATAATGCTGGCAATGGTCCTTCCCATCTAATCTCCTTTGACGTCGAACTAGCACTACGATCTACGCTCCCAATCATGCGGCTGATCCATTCAGGAGAATGTGTCACGCCCACGACACTCAACTTAGGATCCAAATATCTATAGTACAATCGGCCACGAAGCTTAGGAATGATCGGTCCGAGGATAAACAAGGCACTGCGAACTGGGTGACTCCACTCAATAGCCGCTATCTCCCATAGAACAGCATCGGCCAAGTATCTCTCGAAAATCTCCGACGAACGAGACTCTCCTTTGCCGAACAATCCCAAGGTCCCCGAAACATCGAGTTGCCCGTCACTCGGGATCCGTTCAGGAAATTCGAGCTTGTAAGCAACCGACTCGACGGTATCTGATTTACAGACCCCCTCGCTGTCGACCAATGGATCTTCGCCAATAAATCGCTCAACTCGAGATAGAGACAATATCACGTCGCAACCGGCGACAAACGTAGGCACGCTGCGCCACTCGTAGGCAATCGCAATGATACGTAAACCTGATTTCAACATTCCAGCCCAAACCTTGTCTGTCAGAATGAACGGCTCACCTGACCCTCAATTGAATCCGTGTCGTATAGACGGATTCTCGCTTGGTGGCAAAGGTGCCGAAATCGATCCTCGGCATACTTAATATTTGCGTTGTCATGCGGACGAGGAGAAACTACAATTACTTGAGCCCAAGAACAACCCTCACTTTGAGCGAATCTTGTCTCCGACAGTGGAACCCAGCTGCTTCGTCGCCGACTCCAACGGTCTGGGTCAAAATGCGGCACAGCGATTGATTCTGCCACAACACTGTCGCCATGAGCCGTATGTTTTCGCCGTGGATAGCCAAGAATCGGAGGCATAGCAGCCACGTCAAAGACGACACTCAACGGAGATGTGGACTCAAAGTGGCGGATGATTTCGCGAACCCTTCTTAGGTCGCTATTTAAACAATAAAGCCGTTCTGACCACGTGGCCACCGATTCCAGTTTTTGAGTGATTTCATCATAAGATCTTCGCTCACGATGATCGAGCATAATTGTTAAAAGACTCTTGCACGCCAAGATCCATTCGCCAGCTCGGGGTGCAAGCGGAAGCATGGCAACTGTTCTATCACATAATGCGTCTGCCATTTTTAGAATTAGTTCTGCTTCTGCTGCAGTCTGGTGTTCCGGCAGCTGTTCCCAAAGCAAGTCTCGGGCTTTGCAACCTTTAATAGCCGACGAATCTGTCAGTTGAGCTGCATAAGTCGATTGTGGCCTGCGAAGATGTTTCGCCAAACCATTTGGTACTTCATGAGCTAACCACAGCGTTAAAATGACTTTCGCTATGCGCTCAACAATGCGATAAGCAGGCAAGTGATAAAGATGCTTGTAAAGCCATTGTCGCTCCTCAAGTAAGCGTCTTGCTCGCTCGGCAGAAGTACCGGAAATGCCAATTAACCCGGACGGTAAGATCTCTTGTCCGGATGTCACAAAGCTGGTTAACCATTCATCTTCAGTTGTCGTCTTCGACGACGCTCGAACTATGTCGCTGTTTACCCAGTCGTGAAATACATAGTCGATCTTATGCGAGTCCAATGGACTGTTGCAAACACAATCTAGTAATGGAAGGCCGGCGCGACCCTCAATCGCTCGATCGACCCAAGCGTACACTTGTTTGGGATCCATATTGAAACGTGTTGCAAGTGCTTCAATTAATGGGTTCGCTTGCGATGCCAAAGCGGTCCATCCATTTTTCAAAACTTTGTCGTCATGATCGTATTCAGCTGCCCACGGAGTGAGAGTCCAATGTAGTTCGCGAAATACCTCTTTTGTTAGGTTCGTAAATGGAATTTGAGCGAGGT
>JAQGHT010000078.1 GCA_028291565.1 Planctomycetaceae bacterium
GGACTGTCACCCGCTGGAGCGTCGCCCATTGGAGCGTCTCCCATCGGCTGACCTTCGCCGGGTTGCGGCTGGCCATTCTGGGGTTCGCCGTTCGCATCAGCCGGCTTTGCATCCCCTGCAGGTTTTGCATCACCCGCAGGCTTTGCATCGCCTGCTGGCATAGGTGTATTACCCGATTCTGGCAACGGGACGGCTGGGGTCGCTTCCGTTCCCAGATTCGACGCGAGTTCCAGAGCTTCACGCAAAGGTTCGTTCGCGACTTCAGTCTGACCGGAAATCTCTTCGGCTCCTTCGCCGGTGGCACGTTGAGCGTCAGCAAAATCTTGAGTTGCCTGAGCCAAAGCTCGGGCCGCTTTTTGCTGTTGCGGGGTTGGTGGCTTGGCCGCTGCGGGCTTCTTGCCAGCATCCATGGGAGCCCCGTCTGGTTTCGCTTCACCAGCCGGTTGGCCTTCGCCCATTGGCTGCCCCTCACCCATTGGTTCGCCAGATGCTTGAGCATCTGCTAGAGCATCACGCTGTTGAGCAATTGCGTCTGCAGCCGCTTGCTGCTGCTGGGCAAGGTCCGCAATCGTCTGAGCGATGGCTTGATCACCGCGAATTTTTTGTTCCCGAGCAGCCAGGTTCGCCGCCGCTTGTTCGAGGGCCCGTTCGACTGCTTGCTGAGTTTCCGCAGTCTCTTTGGCGTTCGATTCCGGAGCTTCGGCAGCCCCTTCTTCAGCCGCGTTTTCCGCCGCCTGAACAGCCCCTGTCGCACCGGCATCCACCTTGGCTGTTTCACCAGCCAACTTGTCGGTGTCTTTCGCTTCCGCGTTGAATTTTTCACCCTGTTGTTTGGCGGCATCGGTCTTGGCAGCGTCCAGCTTCTTTTCAGCCTGGGCCAAAGCTTCCGCAGCTTTTTCTTGAGCTCCCTTGGCCTGCTCGGGCTGTCCCTTGTCCAAATCCCCCTGTGCTTGAGCTGACTGTTCACCCGCTTGGCCTAAGGGTTCACCCGCTTCAGGTGCGGCATCAGCTGCGAGTTGTTTGGCTTCAGCGACGGCTTCTCCCACCTTCTTCTGAGCGGCCGGGTCAGGCTTTCCGGCAGGCATCTCGGCCGCTTTTTTCGCTTCGGCCTGGGCCAGTTCTTGAGCCTGCTTCAATTCTTTCCGAGCTTCATCACGTGCCGCGTCAGCCTTGGCATCGTTTCCGTTGATGGTTTCCTTCGCAGCCTCTTGAGCCGCCTGCTGAGCATTGTCCAAAGCTTGCTTCAAAGCATCGGGCTGTCCCTTATTCTTTTGCGCTTCGGGACGTGCGGCGGCTTGTTCGGCGAGTTTCTTGGTGTCATCGGCGACCGCTTGTTGTTGAGCTGCAGCTTCCAATGGCGTATTCGCTTTGCCCTCTTCGAAGGCTTCTTTCGCGGCGTCGGCCGTTGCCTGTTGTTCGATGGCTGCGCCGATTTCATTCGCCAGGGCCATCGCCTGAGCCGCTTCAGGGCGTCCGGCGGCCTTTTGTTGTTCCTGCTGCGCTTCTTGAACTTTGGCTTCGGCCGCTTCAAGCTTGGCTTGTTTGTCGGCATTCGATTGCGGCAGCTTGGCCTGGGCATTTTCGACAGCCCCCTTGGCTTCACTGACGGCTTTCAGCTGATCTTCAGTGATCTTCGCCAGATCCTTGGCTGTCTGTTGAATCTCGCTGCGCAACTGGGCGGCGGCCTTGGTCAATTGCGACGCGGCAGCATCGGCTTGTTCCGAGGCCGCTTTCGCTTCGTCCTTCGAGGCTTCTCCGGGTTGAGCGGCAGCCTGTTCCAACTGTTGAGCCGCAGCGGCTTCTGCTTTGTCCGCGTTTTCCAGAGTTTGTGCGGCGGCCGGAGACAGATCTTTCACCGCTTCGGCAACCTTGTCAGTCACCTTATCGATTTCGGCCTGTTCAGCTTTCAAGTCCTTGGCTTGTGCGGCGTCAAGACCTTTCTCTTTCGCGGCGTCCTTCGTTTCCTGGGCCACATTCCGTTCCGCGGCCGCGGCGCGTTCGAGCGCTTCCGCGGCGCGGGCGAGTTCCCCGATTTTCACACCTGCCTGCTCGCGTTGAGCATCGGCAATGGCCGCTTCGATTTCAGCGGCAGCCCGTTCGAGAGCTTCTTCGGCATTCTCGACGGCTTGCTGATTCTTTTCCGGCGTCGGTTCGGTGGTGGTCAGTTCCTGAGCGGCTTCTTTCGCAGCCGATTCGGCTTCGGCCAGACGCGATTCGACCGCTTGCGGCAAATCGAGCTTGGCAGCTTCCGCCAATTTGGCCGCAGCCTGCTCTTCATTCGCCTTCGCGGCGGCCGGTTCCTGGGCCGCCTTCTGCTCGGCCTGAGCCTGTTGCTCCTGGGCCTGCTTCACGGTCTCGCGGGCCTTTTCCAGCTCTTTGATCTGCTGAGCGATTTCGGCCGCACTTTTATCGTGGGCGTTGATGCCACTGTCTTCCTGTAGTTTGTGTTCGAGTTCCGCAAGAGTCCCCAGGACTTTGCTCTGATCTTGTTCGGCCTCGGCCAATTTCCCCTCAAATAGATCAGATTTCGCTTCTTGAGCCGCAGCTTTGGCTTGCTCGAGCAACGGTTGGAGTTGCGGCTTTTCTTGAACCACATTTTCCAGAGCCTGGGCGAGTTTGCCGAGATCGGCCTGGATTTTGGCTTGTTGATCAATCAATGGCTTTTCGACCGCATTCTGATTCTGCTGCTCGGCAACCTTGGTTTGTTCTCGGGCCTTTTCCTGTTGCTTGGTGATAGCGCGAACCATGTCCAAAACTGCCTGCCGGTCGGCATTGATCAGTCCCTGGGCCGTCTCGATCTTCTCGAGCACCATTCGCAGGCCCTTGATGATGGCCTCTTCATTCTTCGCCGCCACGTCAAACTTGGCGGCTTCCAGATTCTCGCTGGCGTGGTCCAATTCCACTCCGACATCGGCAGCTTTGAGAATGCGTAACGCATCCGTCGCCGCGGCCCCCATCGGTCCACCCCAGCCACGCACGTCAACCAGAGATTCGACCAGCTTCATGAACAGTTTATTGATGTCCTGCTGATCTTCGATCACGGTCAACGTCAGCTGTTCCTGACGTGTCTGTTTTTCACCCGGAATGGCCAGCGTGGTCTTCAAAGCGGCCGATTCGAGCTCAATTAAACGTTTGACTTGGGCCACGATTTCAGCGGCTCGCAAGCGTTTCATCAATGCCTGTCGTTCCGAAGCCAGCTTCACGACGATGTCGCGGATCATCCCGCGGGCCTTTTTGAAGGCTTCGTCGCGTTGAGCTGGTGCCCCTTGCTGGGCATTCACCAGCAGTTCGACAACTTCGGCCATCTGAGCTTGGACCAGCGCATCAATACTGGTTCGCATCGACTTGATATCCTTATACAAGGACATCTCCGTCAAGCCGTTCTCTTCCAATTGCTGGATCTGGATATCGAGCACGTTAGTGATGAGTTCTTTCGTCATCACCCGAGCCCGTTGCTGGGCATCCTGCTTGCTTCGCAGCGCCGCGGGATCTACTGCCCACAGCGGCGCGGTTAACATTCCGCAGGCTGCTAAAAAGGCCAAAGTCAAACGCTGAATTCGGGACGTGATCATTGCGTCTCTCCAATCTCCAACTGTCGTTGGATGATGGCATTCAAACGGCAAGCGGATTGCTCGTCCGTTTCGGCCACACCGGCCGGGAACCCTTGGACATCAGTGACTTCTAACATCAGCGGCTCACCGGTGGCCGCTCGACTTTGATTTCCGGAAGAGATCATTTCGTCTCTCCGATCCCCAGCTGTTTCTGGATGATGACATCCAGACGGCGAGCCGATTGTTCGTCTGTTTCGGCCATGCCAGCCAGAAATCCTTGCACATCGGTGACGTCTAACACGAGCGGCTCGCTGGTCGCCGCTTTACCGGGTTGACCACCACGATAATCGATCGCTTCGAGTGTCAGCTTCAGCTGATCGCCCTTCACCAATTTCATCTTTTTCAAGTCGGCGGCGAACCGGCCTTTATAAACGGTTTGCGGCTGCTGATCCGGTGCGATGGTCTCAACATCGGACTCGATCCGTTTCGTTGTTCCGTCTTCATGAGTGACTTCTTGAATGACGCGGATTTTGGCCAGTCCGTAATCATCAGTTGCACCGAACGAGATTCGCGGTTTGGCTTCGGGCAATACCCGCTTACTGATGACCCCGGCGATAATCCTCGGCGGGCGGTCACCCTTGATGCGAATGAAGCCGATAATCGGTTGCTCGAGAGCCAGGCCGTCAACATCTTTGACTTGAATCTCATAACGAACCGGAGCCATGATTCGGGTGAACGGCGTCTCGCCTTCGGGCAAGGTCCAGCTCATTTTGTCCGCATCCGCCGGCACAAGTTCCAGTGGCTTGTCGTCGATCTTAAGGATCGCACTCTCTAATGGTTTATTGGAACACGTCAACTTGAAGTCGACGCGGGAGCCTTCCAGGACCGCGATCTGGCGTGCGCCACTTTTTTCAGCGATCGCTTTTTCAACACGAGCCGCATAGTCTGGCGCTGTCGCTTCCAAATCCAGCAGGACGACCGGCAGCGGAATCACTTTCAGTCGCACCGGGTCAGTCCAGGCGTCTCCCAGATAAATCTGGTAGACAACGGAATCGACCAGCCGTGGCTGCTCCCCCAGAAAATCCTGGCGGCCGGCTTGTGGTTCTGGTGAGCGGGGTTCGAGCTTGATGGTCGTCGTCGAACCCTGTTCCAGAGTCGCCAGTTTTACCCGGCCCTGTGACGGCAGATCACCCGAGCAGGCCACTTCAATCCGCAGAGCATGACCAAATGGAAACTTCAATTCTGCCGTTCCACCATCCACGTCGACGGCCTGACCGTTGACCAGAATCTGTTCAATCACAGTCCGTGTCGGATAGTGCCGTGACCCCAACAGCAGGCGATTGAAAAACGCAGAGGTGTATTTCGGGTGCAGTCCGGTGGCCACCAAAAACAAGGCCGCCGTGAAGGCGAAAGTGCCGAGCCGACGTTTCAGTTGGGTGGCATTAAAACCTTTGAAAACATTGATCGTCTGTCCAAAGTCGGCGACGTAATCAATGACTGCCTGTTCGAGTGTTGATGAGCCCCATTGACTGGCGGCGGGCGTTTCAAACTGCAAAGCGGCAACGAGGTCGGTATCAATTTCCTGTTCTTTTTCTACCAACAACGCGATATCGAGTTCCGATTCGGTGTGGCCCAGGAATGGACGGGTGAATCGCGAGTAACACCAATAGAGGGCGCCTGCGACGAACATCAACGACACGAAACGCTGCGGGCGACTCATTTCCAGGCAGAAGTCGACAATAAAGGTCGCGACCAGGATGCAAATCACGGCCGTTCCCAGCGCACTCCAAGCGTTCCCCCAGCGCATCACGGCTCGACGCCTGCGCAGTGAATTCAATCGAGAACGAAGTGTGGCAAGTTTGCTCATTGGTGGAAAGTTGTCAGTTTTTCAATTGTTGATTGTTGGTTCGGACCGTGTTGATCAAATCAGTCCGATCGGACTGATCCGACCGATTCAGGTCGCATGTCTGAATTTGGACACCATAAAAAGCGGCAATCAGCTTTCAGGCCAGGTTGCACCATTTCCGCAGCAACCATTCCGCAAACATCAATGTGACGATCAGCCCGAAACAGAACCAGGTATGCCAGATCTCGATCGTCTGCATTGAAACTTCAATCTTCTCTGGCGGCTGGAAGTCGTTCACGAATTCATTAACTGTTTCCAGAGTATACGACTTGCCATTTGTTTCCGAGGCGAGCTTCTGTTGCAATTCCAGGTTCCGGACCGCACTTCGACGTTCGGCGGAAACACTGGCCACCTGGAAGAACACTTCGGACGCTTCTTTCGTCACCGGATCGGTGACGCGCACCCGATACTCGCCGCTGTCGAAAACGGGAATCTCGGTTTCGAAAATACCATCGCGACGGAGCGGAATCGAAATGGCCTGCGCCGCGTCGCCCCCTTCCGTCAGCCGTGATGGGCGAAACAACTCTGCCTTGAGCTTCTTTTCGGGAAAATTGTCTTCTTTCAGAGGATCGAAATTGGCATCGTAGGCTTCAACCGTCAGCGTGACCTTTTCGTCGGCCTGATACTGCGGCTGCACATTCTTGATCACAAACCGCTTCTGGCTGCCGAGCGCGTGACTGAGCCCCATCCGATTGATCATCTGGCCCCAGAATTGCCGGTAAAACTGTTCGCCATGTTTGCGTCGCAAACGCCAGGTTTCATTAAACGCGACATAAACGACGTGCCCACCATTGGCAAACGTCCGCACGGCAATAATCGGCTGCGGAGTTTTTTGATCGATTGTCTTGTCAGTCGGATGTTCCGCCAGCACTTTGGCTCGCGAATGAACCTTGATCACGGGTTGATACCACGGAATCTTGCCGAGATTATCCCAAGCTCGCGCATTTTCCCCGGAATCTGCTGGATTGTTGCCCAGCTTCATGAAGTCTTCGACCAGTCCGTCGGCGGTCAAACGCAGCCGGAATTCCTTCGAGTCATTCAAGCGTCCATCCGGATCGACCGTAACAGGCAGAATGTCGGCCAAGGCGGTCTCCGCGAGTTGACCGGGGCCAAATCGTGGTCCGGCAATAATCACCAGTCCGCCACCGAACTTCTCGACATATTCTTTCGTCATCTCGCAGAACCGGGAACTCAAAGTCGCTGCCGGCATGTCGCTCAGGAAGATCACATCGTTCGCGAAAAAATCACTCCGCTTCGGAGTCAGCGTCGGCAAGAACAGTTCATTGGTTTCGCGAACCTTGGGGTCTGCCGAACGCAAGTAGGTTCGGAAGCCGCGCATGCCAACGAGTTTGTCGCGGTGGAATACTTCCTTGATGAAGCGCCATTCCCAAGTCGGTTCATATTCCACGAACATCAACCGCAGGAAGTCGTCGCGAATGTTCGATTCGCGCTCGGCCTTGTTGTTGTGAACCACGATTTCGGTGGGTAACGGATCGATCGTCGCCGTGAACAGGTACCGGCCAGATTCAGTCGGATCAAAAGGAAACTCGACCGGCAGTTCCTGATCTTCGAGCGTGATTGTCTTTTCGCCGATCGGAATCCCGATTTCATCCGCGACAATATTGGCCCCACCCAATCGGCGGGCGGTCAACCGCACGGTGACGCTTTGCCCCTTCAGTCCGGTCTGCCGCACATAGGCGGTTAACGTCGAACGTTCGGCACGCTTCATCAACTGGGGAGCTTGCAAACTTAGAGCAATATCAACCGCCTTCTCAGGTCCAATGCCGACCGTATACAGCGGAACTCCCAGTCGTTTCGCGGCCATTTGCGGGGCTGGTCCCGCATTCTGATTAAAATCACTAAAAATTAGCACACCTGAAAGATTGCCGCTGGAATGCCGCAACGCCAAGTCTTCCAGCGTCTTCCCTAATGCCGTGACCTGACCGTCGGTTGTCAGTTGCTCGGACAGCTTTTCGGTATCCAGTGTTTCCGTGCCGGACTGCACTGTATCAAGTGTCTGGGCTCCATCCGCCCGATCAAACCGGAACGTCTTGATGCGATATTTTTCGTTGAGTTTTTTCAGCAGATTGTCGTCGGTCTTGTTGACAAACGATTGGATGTAGCTCTGTCGCGAGTGCCGTTTGGCTGCGGTCACTGAGGGATCTTTTTCAATGATCCCGGCCGCCTTGCCCAAACTTTCTCGCTCGGCGTCAGAGAGCTCGTCCTCAATCGCCATACTGTCGGTACCGTCGAACAGCAACCACAGCAACGGCCGTGGCCGATTCGTCAGTTTGACCGAGATCACCGGATCGGCCAGGATTAAAAAGATCAGACAGAGCAATAGTGCGCGAGCAATCGCCAATGCGGCTCGAACGCGGCGTTTGGCTCGTGGCTGGTATTTCACATAGAACACAACCGCCGCGATGATCAGCAACAGGCATCCAAACAAGACCCATGCGGGACCTTGCTGGGCCCATGGCGCCCCAAACGTCAGCTTCAAATCTTCAATGGCGTCGACGTTGTCGAGTCCAAACCAACGGCCAATCAGGTGGGTGGAATTCATGGCTTTCCCCCTGAATTTGTGGCGTGCGGATTTCCGGCAAGATTCTGAGCCAATGTAGGAGCCTGATGCATTGTTTTTTGGGCCATCGTCAAGGCCAGAGCGGAACTCTCGGCCATACCGGGTGCCTGCGTCGTGAGTTTCGGAGGCACTCCCCGTCTGGCATTTGGCCAGGCCAGGATCACCAATTCCAGTAACAATCCGACCAGCACCATCCAGATCAGCCATTTCCACAGGTTCTGCAGACTGATCTGAGCACCTTCCAGACTGATCGGCTCGTCGCGTTCAATCCAGCGATAGTTGGCATTTCCCAACCGCTTGCGAAGCTCCGGAGCATCAATCGAACGCAAATTTGATTCGCGGATCGGACCATTCACAGCCAGGGGCACTTCCCATAGTGGAACGGTGGTCGCATCGGCATCAGCCGAATCGGCAACTCGCGTCGCCGAGATCAGATAGTAGCCCGCATCCACCAGTTCTCGTACTGAAACCCCATAGTTCGCACCGTCGACCGCCCCCACGGACAGCGCTTCCGGCGCTTGACCGGGACGGGTCAATGAATAATTGACGTGTCGGTCGGCGGACTCCACAGGCAGCGTGAATTGTTCGACGGCGGCAATCGTGCGACGCGGGAACGTGTCTTCCAGCATTGAGCGAAAAATTCGGTCGAACACCAAAATCGCATCGCGTTTCGGCAGATCGTTCCAATCTGAAAACACCCCGCTGGAGAAGAACACGACCAGCCCTTTTCCGATTCGTCGTTTGACAAATACGGGTGATTGATGTTCGTCAGTGAAGCGTCCCAGCGCTGTAGGCTCTTCAGCTTTGACCATTTCCGCGACCGGCTTCTGGACATCGAATTCCGGTTGGGGACTCGGCCAGGCCAGCCATTGCGGCCGTAGTTCAAGTTGCCGGGCTTCAGCGTTCTGTTTTTCCTGCTGTGCCCCCCCCGTCAACGCGCCCTGGGCTTCTTGCCTGGCCCATTCGGCTTTGCGCTTGGAATAATCTCTGAGAAAATCAAATTCGTTCGTCAACCGGGCGGCTTCAGACTTCGTAAAGGCTTCAATGACCGGAGCACTGACATCAGCGACCGCCATCTTGAAAAATAAGGGCGTCTGATACAGATCGTTGCGATCGTCTTCAGAAATGTCCTCAATGTGGAAGTAGTAGTCTCCGAGTGAATTTGCCGCAAGTTGGAATGGAGCGAGTTGGCCCGCTGATTCTTCCGGCGTCTTGCCCACGAGTTCCGTCTGCAAAGGCGCCGGAATAATCCCCGCTCCATCCATCCATGCGGTGTTGGTCCACGCTTTCTGGTCGAATTGCGCTCCCGCCGTGATCACCAGCTGCCCCCCCTGTTGCACATATTCTCGCAACAAAGGGACACTGGAACCCGGATTGGCGACACCCGAAATCACAACCAGCCGAGCATCTTGCAGCATCGCCTGATTGAGGTTTTCAATCGTCGTATGTCGAATTGTGACCAACTGCCGTTGCGTATCGCCGCGCGTCGTGACGGGTGAAAGCCACTGCCGCAAATGAAACGATTCTCCGTATTCACCACGGCTGGTGTTTTCTTTCTCACCCAACTGATCAACAAACACGACGGGCAGTGAAGAGACGACGGGCACTACGGCGAAACGTTGGTTATCGCTGCTTAATCGATCGCCGGGCAACGTGTCTTCATGTAACCTGACCGACGCTTTCACGAAGGTCGCTTTTCCCTGTTCTACCGGAACACTGAAGCGATAGGGAAACTGGACCTCTTTTCGCTGGCCCGGTTCCAGATCGATATTCCGCACCACATCGGATGCGCCGTCCACTTCCAGCGAAATCTGGACATTGGTTTTCGGAGCGGCCCCTTCATAGGCCACCACCGCGAGAAATGAAGTGGGAGTCTCGATGTCGGCAATGCCGTCCTGCAACCGGAATTTTTCAATCCAGGCATTTTCAACCGTGTCGGCTCCGATTTGCACAATCTGCATTTCGGGCAGTTTCTGGAGCTGGTCCAATTGACCGCGGGGCCAGTTTTCTTCTTGCTGATCGCCCAGGAAAACCACGCGTTTGGCGGGCAAATCGGGGGCCAGGCGACAGGCATCCAATGCGAGATCGGCCGCTTGTCCGGCTGTTCCTTCTCGATCCACCACGCGAATCTTCCGCAGGGCGTCTCGAGCGTCGTCTAATGACCGAAAGGGCTCGAGAGTAAATTCTGAGCGCGGCCCGCAGAGCGGAACGACCGAGACACGACTGCCGGTTGGCAACTGGCCCAGGAACTCTTCGGTCTTTTGTTTGGCTTCGTCGAGCAGTGTTCCATCGAGACGGGCGAAGCCCATGCTGCGGCTATTATCGAGAATCACGACGGCATGGACGGCACCACGTCCTTCGAGAACTCCCGATTGATGCTGCCAGAACGGCCGAGCCAGAGCGAGACCAAACAACAGGACACACAACGTTCGCAGAGCGAGCAGAATGATGTCCCGCAGTTGCAGCATCTTGCGATTGCGCTGCAGAGCCTGCCGCAGGAAGTCCATCGCGGCCCACTCAACGACGCGGAATCGCCGTCGATTGAGCAGGTGAATAATCACCGGCCCCGATGCGGCGGCCAATCCGGCCCAGGCAAACGCACTTTGAAAGAACGAGAACATATCGTCGTGTCGCAATCAGGGATCGCTATTGCGAACTGAGCCCTTTCTAAATTACTTCCCGGAAGTCCCGCGTCTCAATGCCTTCAAACTGTCAATCTTGCCTTCCTGCAAAATTGGCAAATATCTGTTCGGCATCGCGAGAATAAAACATCCAACCGCAGTTCCATACAGCTGACCGGGTTTTCCGCCCACATGCTGACCGGCGTTCCACGAACCATTCTGTGCGAGATTATTCGGATCTCGAAACTGTCCTTGCACCAGAAAATCCCGCAGTTTGGGATAGTTCTTGCGCCAGGGTTCTCCACCCACCTGATACACCGCCTGCCCGACGTAATACAGCGTATAGGCATCCCAGGGAACACGGCCTTCGTTTTTCCCCGGCAGTTTGAGAACATCAATTTCGCGCGAGATCACGTCCAGGTTCTTGGGAATTCGCCAGTCGTCATACTGCCCGAACTCCTGCAGGCAAACCACGCCGCACGCCGCCATAGCCAGCGATGCGTTCCCGCCACCGTCATAAGTGAATTGACCAGGCTCTTCCTGCAATGTGGGATCTTCCCCACCTCGCTTGCCGCTTTTGGTGCGATAGTGATCGCGAACACTTTTGATGGCCAGATCAATCACTTCCGGAGCCACTTCCAGCCCGCTGTCCACCGCGCTGCGCAAGGCTTTGGCCTGCATGACCGCCAGACTGAGATCGTGCCCGTTCTGTTGCGCATGAGCTCGATAATCCCAGCCACCGTCTCGGCATTGGGTATTTTGAATCAGTTTTAACGCACGATCCAGCACCGGACTGATGGACTGATCGTTGGTAATTCCATGCGCCTGCCCGAGCACAAAGGCCGAGAGTCCATGGTTGTACATATCGCGATGCGGGTCGGCAATATTGAGCAAACCCGAGGGCTTCGCGTGCTTCAAAACATAACTTAACGCACGCTCGACATTCGGCCCGTATTTGCCACGCCCCGGCGTGTGTCCGGCCGAGAGAAACGCCAGAACCCCCATACTGACCAGGCCCAGATCATTCGATTCCCAGTTTCCTTCCGGGCCCTGGTTCCTCGCCAGCCATTCCAACCCAAGTTCCAGCGAGCGTTCGCTTTCCGGCGTAATTTCCCAATCACCCTCTGCCACTGCCGGAGGGGCAGCCGACAGCAGCACCAGGACCATGCACAAGCCGACGAAAGCCGGAGATCGCCGGAAGCAGTTTCGCACGGGTTGGCCTTTCTCTATGGGAGCGAGTCAAGTTGGCACGCGAAAATCCCGTTGTCAGCGCCGCTTACGCACAGGCAGCACAGTTTCAATCCGCGGAGACTGAGGACGAGATTTGCAGACGAGAACAACGAATTGGCAGGTTGCGATCCAGAAAAATCCGCCCTGAGGTCGCAGCCTACTCAATGTTGTCGGGAATTCCAAAGAGGTTACGCAGATTCTCGGGTCGCAGATTTCCCCGTAGCCAAGGTTGCCAAACCTTGAGTATCGGGCCGGAAACGGACCGAACTGCCCCAATCTCGGGCGAGATTGGCTACAGAAACGCCTATGGCGTTAGCCATTGGGATCGTCGCCGCGACGCTCCCGTCGTCCTATTCCTCGAACGAATCCTCGAAATCGTGAGCCACGAAATCGTCTTCGCCGTCATTCAGATCGTGCCGCTCGTCGTCGGAATAGATTTCTGACGTATCGATGACTTCATCCAGTCCAGGAGTATGCACGTTGCCCTGCGTACGGGCGCGGAAGATGAGCTTCATGGGCACTTCCTGGAACGGCAGTTTCTCACGCATCATCCCCAGCAGATACCGAATCCAGCTGCGGTCCAGCAATTCCGGGAAATTGCATTTCATTACGAGCGTGGGCGGCTCGGTCGAAACCTGCGTGCCGTAGTAGATCTTCAACCGCTTGCCGGTCTTCGTAGACGGCTGATTCTTCAGAATGGCGTGGCGAATCACCTGGTTCAACTGGCCGGTGGTCACTCGTGTGCGGGCTTGCTTGTAAATCGACTGCGCGAGGTTGATCAGCTGCTTCGTGTTCTTGTCTTGTTGCGCAGTAATAAACGCGAACGGCACGTGCCGCATGAAAGAAAACGTTTTCATCAGGTATTCAGACCATTTGCTGGTCGTCATCCCGTTTTTCTGAGCCAGATCCCACTTGTTGATCACGAAGATGCAGGGTTTGTAGTTTTCCGCGATGTCATGCACGAGCTGCTTGTCGACTCGCGAAATCGTCTGCGTGGCATCAAAGAACATCAACACGACATTGGCCCGGCGAATACTCCGCTGGGCTCGAACGAGACCGTAGAATTCAACGTTGCTGGCAAGACTTTTCTTTTTGCGAACGCCTGGTGTGTCGATGGCCATGAAGGCTTTGCCATCGAGCTCAAACCGCACGTCGACACTGTCCCGGGTCGTTCCCGGAACTTCGCTTACGATCATCCGTTCGGTATGCGCCAGGGCATTGATAAACGTGCTTTTCCCCACGTTTCGCCGTCCAACGATGGCCAGTTTCAATTCCGGCACCGAAGCCATGTATTCGCCGTCATCGGCTTCCGTGGCATCGGGGGGCGGCAGCAGGCCCACGATCGATTCAATCAGGTCTTCACGATTTCGATCGGCAAGAACGCTCGTACAGAGAATTTCGGCTTTGCCCAGCTTATAGAACTCGGCGATTTCGAAATCCTGCTTGGGCGAATCACACTTGTTGACGACGATGAGCATCGGCTTTTCGATACCGCGCAGCCGCTGAGCGACCATCACATCCAGTGGGACGACACCATTTTTGCCGTCCACGACGAACAAAATGACCGCCGCTTCGTCGATTCCCTTTTGGATCTGGCGTTCGATATCCGCCGACAGATTGTCTTCGTCAACGATGCCGATACCGCCGGTATCGATCAATTCGAAATACCGATTGT
>JAQGHT010000107.1 GCA_028291565.1 Planctomycetaceae bacterium
GACGGCGATGACTGTCGCGGCGAACTTGATTCGTGGACAGACGCTCAAGAAATGGTCATCAAAACGCTCGCCAGGGACCTGGCGGCCTTATCCCTCCGCTTTCGGGCACAATCTGTCTTACGTGCGAATGCGCAAACTTCTGCATCACATTCGGCAGTGCTCAGCGTTTGAGGATTTTTGCGGCGGCATCCGGTATCGGGATTTTCTCAATCCCAATGACGAATTCCCGCTAGCTTGAATTCGTCCCGATTCGATATCTTGAAAGGTTCCCGTCTCTGAGAACATTTCAAGAACACTCAGTGAGTCCCGCCACCGGCGTGATCGGGTTGATCAGTGGCCGCTGCGCGACTCAGTTTCCAAGCAGTTTTGAGCGACGAAAGGGGTGCTTAGTCGTGGCCGCGCCCATCCCAAAAATGACGGCCGACCAGTGGGGCAAATGCAGGGCATTTCTCGTCAGAAATAGTGACGAATATTGACTTTAAGGATCGACCTCAGAAAGACAAACGTGCCGATCAAGAACACCGTAGATCAAGCGATTCTGGACAGTGAAGCCCGTACACGCGCCGTATTGGCCGCGGCAGTCGACGCGATCATTACCATCGACGAGCGGGGCACGATCGAGTCTATGAATCCGGCCAGCGAACGGCTGTTTGGATATACGTCGACGGAAATGATGGGCAAGAATGTCAACATGCTGATGCCTGCACCCTACCAGGCCGAGCATGATGGATATCTGAAGAATTACATCAACACGGGCATCAAAAAGATTATTGGTATCGGCCGTGAAGTGGTGGGCTTGCGGAAGAATGGGACCAACTTTCCCATGGATCTTGCGGTCAGTGAAGTGCAACTGGAAGGCCGGCGACTGTTTACCGGCATCGTCCGCGATATCACCGAACGCAAACGGGCCGAACATGCTCTGCTCGATAGCGAAGCCCGCACCCGAGCTGTACTCGCTGCGGCGGTCGATGCGATTATCACCATCGATGAACAGGGAATCATTGAATCGATGAATCCCGCGAGTGAAAAACTGTTCGGATACGTCGCCGCCGAAATGATCGGTAAGAATGTCAACATGCTGATGCCGGCGCCCTATCAGGCGGAACACGACGGATATCTGCAGAATTACATCAACACGGGCATCAAAAAGATTATTGGCATCGGCCGTGAAGTGACGGGCCTGCGCAAAGACGGCTCGACCTTTCCGATGGATCTGGCGGTGAGTGAAGTATTGCTGGAAGGCCAGCGACTTTTTACCGGGATTGTGCGTGACATCACCGAACGTAAACAAGCTGAGCACGCCCTGCTCGATAGCGAAGCCCGCACCCGAGCCGTACTCGCCGCTGCAGTCGATGCGATCATCACGATCGACGAGCGGGGCACGATCGAATCGATGAATCCCGCCAGTGAAAAGCTGTTCGGATACGTCGCTGCCGAAATGATCGGTAAGAATGTCAACATGCTGATGCCGGCGCCCTATCAGGCGGAACACGACGGATATCTGCAGAATTACATCACCACGGGCGTGAAAAAGATTATCGGCATCGGCCGCGAAGTTGTGGGACTTCGTAAGAATGGGACCAGTTTTCCCATGGACCTGGCGGTCAGTGAAGTGCAACTGGAAGGCCGGCGCCTCTTCACCGGCATCGTCCGCGACATCACCGAACGCAAACGAGCCGAACATGCCCTGCTGGATAGCGAAGCCCGGACCCGAGCTGTACTCGCCGCGGCAGTCGATGCGATCATCACCATCGACGAGCGGGGCACGATCGAATCGATGAATCCCGCCAGTGAAAAGCTGTTTGGATACGTCGCCGCCGAAATGATTGGTAAGAATGTCAACATGCTGATGCCGTCGCCCTATCAGGCGGAACACGACGGATATCTGCAGAATTACATCAACACGGGGATCAAAAAGATCATCGGTATCGGCCGCGAAGTTGTGGGATTGCGCAAGAATGGGACCAGCTTTCCCATGGACCTGGCGGTCAGTGAAGTGCTGCTGGAAGGCCGGCGTCTCTTCACCGGCATCGTCCGCGACATCACCGAACGCAAACGGGCCGAACACGCTCTGCTCGATAGCGAAGCCCGCACACGAGCGATTCTGGCAGCCGCAGTCGATGCCATTATCACCATCGACGAGCGTGGCATCATCGAATCGATGAACCCGGCCAGCGAAAAACTGTTCGGATATGTCGCCACCGAAATGATCGGGCTGAATGTCAATATGTTAATGCCGGCCCCCTATCAGGCCGAGCATGACGGGTATCTGCGGAACTACATCACCACCGGTGAGCGCAAGATCATTGGCATCGGCCGCGAGGTCGTCGGACTCCGTAAGGATGGCTCGACCTTTCCGATGGATCTGGCCGTCAGTGAAGTCCTGCTGGAAGGCCGGCGGCTGTTTACGGGGATCGTCCGCGATATTTCAGAGCGGAAGCGAGGCGAAGATCGGCTGAAAGTCATTGCTGCGGAACTGAGCGGACGCAACGCGGATCTGGTCCGCAGTAACCAGGAACTCGACGCTTTCGCATATATCGCTTCGCATGACTTGAAAGAGCCACTCCGCGGCATCCACAATTATGCCACATTCCTCGTGGAGGACTACTCAGAGATTCTCGACGAAGATGGACGATCCAAGCTGATGACATTGACGCGTTTGACGCAACGACTCGATGGATTGCTGGATTCCCTATTGGAATTCTCGAGGCTGGGACGTGTCGATTTTACGTTGAATCAAACCGACATGAATGAAGTCGTTTCGGAAGTCATCGATTCCATGCGGATTACATTGGACGCAAAACACGTGGATATCCGGATCCCTCAAGAGTTGCCGCGCGTGCGCGGCGACAAAGTCATGTTGGGCGAAGTCTATCGCAACTTGATCACCAATGCGGTCAAATACAACGAGCGATCAGATAAGTGGATTGAAATTGGATTCCAACCGGATATGCGGCCGCTGAAACCAGACGAGAATTCAAAGCGGCGGCGAACTGTCTACTTTGTCCGCGACAACGGTCTGGGAATTCCGCAAAAGCATTTCGATGTGATTTTTCGCATCTTCAAACGACTCCATGATCGGGAAGCATTCGGGGGTGGTACGGGAGTTGGACTGACGATTGCCAAAAAAGTCGTAGAACGCCATGGAGGTGAGATTTGGGTTGAATCGCAGCTGGGCCAGGGCAGCACGTTCTATTTTACATTGGCCGAAGGGGACTGACCGTCCCGGAGGGAATTGAGAATCGATGGCACATTCACATCTGCCGATACTCCTGGTGGAAGATAGCCCGGAAGACCGGCTAGCCACCTTACGCGCTTTCAAAAAGGCGGGGCTGGGCAATCCGATTTATACGTGCGTTAACGGTGATGACGCACTAGACTTTCTCTATCAGAGGGAAGGATATACCGACCCGGCGACGGCGCCACGGCCATGTGTCATCTTGTTGGATTTGAATATGCCAGGAACGGATGGACGCGATGTGCTGCATCAAATCAAGAATGACGAACGGCTCAAGACCATTCCCGTCATCGTCCTGACAACCTCAGGCGACGTCCGGGATATCGAAAGCTGCTACCAGAGCGGGGCCAACAGTTACGTGACCAAGCCGGTCGACCTACCCGGATTTCTGCTGGCGATTCAACGCCTGAAAGACTGGTGGTTTGAAGTCGTGATCCTTCCTCCAGCATGATGTGTTGATTATGACCCAGCCGAATCGAATTCTGATCATTGATGACAGCCCCGAAGACTGCGCTGTCTATATTCGTCATCTGCAACGGGCTGGATTCATCAGAAGCAATGTCGAGGTGGCTCATTCCGCGACCGAGGGCCTGTCCTTATGCCGGACATATAATCCCGATTGCATCCTGTTGGATTTCAGCCTGCCCGACAGTGATGGGCTGGATATTCTCGCGCAGTTGAAACAGGAATTTGGCGAATTCGGGCCGGCGGTCATCATGGTCACCGGGCATGGCAACGAAGCCGTGGCGGTCCAGGCAATGAAAATGGGGGCCGACGATTATCTCGTCAAAAGTCTATCGCAAGAGAGTCTGACAAAAGCTATTCGCAGCGCCGTCGAGAATGTGACCCTGCGGCGGCAGATTCGAACCCAGCAACAGGAAGTCGCACGGTTGTCGGCCGAGCAGACCCGTTTGGTTGCCGAGTTAGAGCAGCGGACTGCCGAATTGTCCGAAGCCGACCATCGCAAGAACGAGTTCCTCGCGGTACTGGCTCATGAACTGCGCAATCCGTTGGGACCAATTCGAAATGCCGCGAACGTCATTCGGTTGAGTTCTTCCCCGTCGAATCCCATGCTTGAGCAGGCCCGCGACATTATCGATCGTCAGGTGGGACAGATGGCTCACTTGATCGACGATTTGCTCGATGTCTCACGCATTGTCCGAGGGAAAATTCTGTTACGCAAGCAACGCCTGGACTGGGGCGCCCTGATTCGTGGAACAATCGAAGATCACCGGGGAGAAATCGATGCGGACGGCCTGACATTGACGCTGAATCTGCCGGAATCCAGCGTCTGGATCGATGGCGATCCCACCCGACTCTCCCAGATTGCAGGAAACAGTATCGACAATGCTCGTAAATTCACACCCAGCGGCGGAACCATCGAAGTCTCGCTGACGGCAGCACCGGAAACGGGAATGGCAACTTTGCAAGTGGCCGATTCCGGTGAAGGTTTAGATGCTGTCATGCTGACACGGATGTTCGAGAGTTTCAGTCAGGCCGACCGCAGTCTGGATCGCAGTCGCGGCGGTTTGGGACTGGGGCTGGCAATCGTGAAGGGACTCACTGAATTGCACGGTGGAACAGTCACTGCCGCCAGCGCGGGATTGGGACTGGGCTGTCAAATCAGCGTGAATTTGCAGCTGAGTCCTCAATCCGAATGCTCATCCGCGACGACAAGGGCAGGTGAGTCCGCGGCACGTCCACGCCGAATCTTAATCATCGAAGATAATCAGGACGCAGCCACCAGTCTAAAGATGTTGCTGCAGAAATTTGGTCACAACGTGGCTTGCGCACACAATGGACAATCCGGACTGGAAACAGCCCGCCACTTTCAACCGGAACTCGTCCTTTGTGACATCGGCCTTTCGAATGAGATGAACGGATACGAAGTGGCCCGAAAGTTTCGTCAGGAACCAGCAATCTCATCGGCGTATCTGGTCGCACTCACTGGATATGGACGGGATGAGGATCAACAGCAAGCTGCCGCGGCAGGATTCAATCTACACCTGACGAAACCAATCGAGATTGAAACATTGCAGGAGCTGGCGACCGGAATACTGTCGTAGCATAAGCCGCTGGCTTGTGCGGGGTGAGACGGATAGGACGTATGGGATGAGCCGTCTATCGGTCTCATGCATCATCTGCTTAAACCCCCGCTTTTCTCCACATGCGGCAATGTAAAATAGAAGGTGGCTCCCACGTCGATTTTTCCTTCGGCCCACGCCTTGCCCCCATGACGGTGGACAATTCGTTGGACGAGGGCCAGGCCGACTCCCGTTCCCTCGAATTCCTCTTCGGAATGCAGCCGCTGAAAGACACCGAACAGCTTGTGAACATAGCGTTGATCAAATCCAACGCCGTTGTCTTTGACATTATAGGTGTTCACGCCATCGCTCGTTGAA
>JAQGHT010000123.1 GCA_028291565.1 Planctomycetaceae bacterium
TGTTCACGCAGAAATCGATCGAACGGTTTGTCGGAATTGAACGCTGCAATCACGTAGTCGCGATATCGCCAGGCATGCTCGGCAAAGATGTCATTCGCAGTTCCAATCTGGTCTGCGTATCCAACGAGGTCCAGCCAATGGCGTCCCCAGCGTTCGCCGAATGCGCGGCTGTTGAGCAGTCGATCAACAACACGCTCGCAAGCAGCAGCCGGCAACTTCGTCGCTGAATGCTCAGGAATTCCACGGCAGTCTCGGACAAATGCCTGAATCTCTTCGACAGTCGGCGGTAGTCCTGTTAAGTCAAGACTCACACGGCGTAGCCAGGTATGGGCGTCTGCATCGGCGACAGGGTGCAGTCCGCGCTCTTCCAATCGTGCGAGCAAAAAGCGATCGATGTTTCCAGTGGCCCACGTCAGATCTTTGACCAGCGGCGGGGACACGTCACGAATCGGCTGAAAGGCCCAGTGCTGTTTTCCGGCCGCGAAGTCGACCTTGGATTGCGACTTAGTGGCTTCGGATGTGCGCGGATCAATTGCACCGTTCTTGACCCAGCGTTCGAGAATCTCGATGGCCGCTATCGGAAGTTTGCCTTTCGGCGGCATCTCCATTCCTTTGTATCGCACCGCCTGAATGAGCAGACTCTCGTCCAGGTCGCCCGGAATGATAGCAGGACCCGAATCGCCCCCCTTGGCCCAGCCGCTACGAGAATCGAGAACCAGCCCGCCTTTGGCCTTTCCACTCGCGTGGCTGTGACATTCAAAACAATGCTGCTTTAACAGGGGAAGCGTTTCGTTAAGAAACGCGGCTTCGGCAGCTTTGTCAGCGGCGACGGGGGGCTCGGCTGCTGATAAAGATTGTGTGACGAGCCCAAATGTCGCCATGCAAATCAGGCACAACGCAAACCATCGAAATGCAGTGGTGAGTGTTCTTGACCATGCGCCACAATGTTCATTGAAGTTGTTTGTACACGAATGACTGAATAGCCATATTGCTTCTCCCCTCGCCTCGGTACTCCGGGGAGAGGGGTCGGGGGTGAGGGGCTTCGGTTGACGTGTTATTTTAGTAGGTGAAATACAGAGAATCTGGGGCGAAACTCGCACTCGTGTGTCTGACCTCGCGCGTTTCCCCTCACCCCCAGCCCCTCTCCCCGGAGTACCAGGGCGAGGGGGGCAGGAGTGGGGCGTTTTTTGGGGTATTTTCTCGCTTTTCCAAATTGAAATGAGACCAATACACTTGTGGGGGTGGTTCAAGGGCTTTTGCACTATTTCTACCACTGTATGTTTGGCGTTTTTCGACATCAGAAAAGTAGTGCAGAGGCCGTGGACCCACCGGGGCAAGCCCGGTGGCGGGAGGTTGACTGTTGTTCTTGGTATTTCGAACGAAATTTGCGGCATGTCAGTGCCCCACTTTCAATGCAGGTTTCGCCTTTGTTGCCGACTCGGAGTGGCGGATCGGCTCCGGTGCACGCGCCTTAAGCCGTTCGAGCACGGCCTGCATGTGCTCACGCATTGCTCGTTCGGCCGAATCGGGATCATGCGCCTTCACGGCGGTGACGAGTTCCTGATGCAGTCGTCGTCCCAGTTTATTGTCTTGTGGTGAGGGCGTCGTCTGAGCCATTTGCGCCAGCACGAACTCATAGATGACCTCCATCAGGTTACTCATGAGTTCGTTGCCCGCGACATCGATCAGCTTGCGATGGAAGCGAAAATCGATTTCGAGCAACTCGGCGTATGGACGCTGTTCGGAATTCAATTCGACCAGCAGCAATTCGAGTTCCGCGATTTCGTCGTCGGTGGCGCGTTCCGCTGCCTGTCGTGCGGCCTGCACTTCGATCGCCGACCGTAATTCGGCATACGACAGCAGTTCCCGCGGCGAAATGGTCAGCGCCGTGCGAAGCATCTGGACGCAACTTGCGAGACTATCGGTACTCCCGACGAACGTCCCACGACCACGTTGAATGTCGACCAGTCCCATGCTCTGCAGACGGGACAGTGCTTCCCGCAACACGGGCCGGCTGACTTTGAGCTGATCGACCAATTCAAACTCACCCGGCAATCGTTCGCCTGCTCCGAGCTTCCGGTCGCGAATCACTTGCGTAATCCGCTGTACCACCTGCTCGACCGCCGAAGGACGCTCAATGGCTTTCAGTTTCATGATACTTCACAACTTATCGCGCGACCCCAGTTCCACTGTAAGATGTCTGACATGTTACAGGTCGGCTTTGCATGAGTCAATCCAAAGTGGAGGTCGTAGCATAAGCCGCTGGCTTGTGCAGATTGAGACTGATGGGCCCTATGAGCCGAGTCCAATCGCCATCAGTCTGTCACTGGCCGCCGCGTCAACGCGGAACGGCCTTAGAGTTGGACGAGATGTCCGTGCGTCGCGATTCGCATCTTTTTCCGATACAGTGAATGAAACTGGTCAAGCCGTGATTTCATGCCGCAGTGCTCGGCGTGGCAGACAATCATTGAGGAAAGAATTGATGGCATCCGCATTTTTCAGAATACTCCTATTGTGCTTGTGTTTTAACCTGCTGCTCAACGCGTGTTTCGCCGCCGAGAATGCGGGGTCAACACTCGAGCAGCGGTTGCTGGCAGAACCTGTGGCCGATCTGGCGAAGGCTGCGCTCGCTGAGGGAGATGTGGTCCGCGGCGCCATGATCTTTCATCACTCGAACATCACGTGTGTGGCCTGTCATAGTGTCGGTGATCGTCCCAACGCGATCGGTCCTGATTTGACCAAATTGGATCGCAAGACCAGTGATGCCTCACTTGTCGAGTCGCTGCTCGAGCCATCGAAAGTGATTGCTCCGGCTTACGCGACAATTGCAGTGGAAACCATCGGCGGTCTGGTCATCCAAGGGGTGCTGGTGAAAGAGACGGCCGAGAAACTGGTGCTGCGAGATGCCGCACAACCGCAAAAGTTGATCGAGCTGAAGATTCAAGAAATCGCCGAACGTCATCCGGCGAAGGTCTCGATCATGCCAACTGGTCAGATCAATTTATTGGCCGACCGTCGGCAGTTTCTGGATTTGATCCGATACTTGATCGACGTGCGCGACGGCGGTTCCAAGCGGGCTCGTGAGATCGAACGCGCGCTGGAATCGCTGGTGCGTGAGTTTCCCGATCAGCCCCTCCCGAACCGTCCTGTGGTCCAACGTGGTGAAGTCGCCGTGAGAGGTGGTAAGAAATACCCACGCGGCATTGCTCTGGGCTTCGCCGGGGGCACGGTATTGTTTGATGCCGATCAACTGTCCTCGGTTGCGACCTGGCAGAATGGCTTTCTGAAGAGTGCGCCAGGGAATTATTTTGGTGTTTTCATGCACAGCGTTGGTAGTGCTCCGCATCAAATCAGTGTCGACCCATACGCACTGACCGTTAAACTGGCCGGCAAAGGGGACTGGCAAAGTTTTGAGCCTCCGCTATTGAGTGATCCCAACAGCGGGACGCGGTTCGATGGCTATCAGGTCGGTCGGAATTCGGTGCGTCTGCACTATCGCATTCGCGTCGGTGGCGAGCGCATTCGCGTGACGGAAGATATTCGAGCGGAGCAGAGGCCGAACTGGCAAGGTCTCGTACGGATCTATCAATTTGCAGATGTTCCCGCGGGGACGCAAGTCGCATTAAAAATGCCGCCGGGCAAGCAGCATTGGCAGTCGGGGCAAGACGGGAACCGAATTGTGTCTGCGACCGATTTGCAGGCCCCGGTACTCGGATACCAGTCCAACGATCAGCAGCAATGGGTTGTGCACCCTCAAGCGGGAGCGGGAGCGAACTGGAATGTTGGAGACCAGCAAAGTCCGAGTGAATGGCGATTGGTATCGGCGGCCGCGAACGACCACAAATTGATTGAATTACGACTGGATATCTGGAAGTACCTCAAGGGTAATGCCGTGATCGATCCGGCAGAATTGAGAGAACTGCAGGCGAATCCTCCGTTGATGACAGATATCTTTGATCTTAAAGTCAGCCCGGCTTCCGTGCTTCCAGTGCTCACCGAAAGCGACGAACCTCAGAAAAGCACGGTGCCCCAACGGCCGGGCGTCAATCCGAAAGAGAACATCGACGAGTTTCCCAGTGCGACCGCTCGATACTTGCGATTTGTGGTGACCGGCACGAACGATCAGTCAGCGCCCGGCATTGATGAATTGGAAGTCTACGGTACCGATCCGAATCTCAATCTGGCCCTGAAGGGCAAGGCCAGTGCGTCATCTGTGATCTCGGGTTATCCCATTCACCAGATCAAGCATCTCAACGATGGTAAGCTCGGAAATCCGAATAGTTGGATTAGTGCGGAGAATAATGGTGGTTGGGCGCAGATCGAATTTCCCGATCCGGTGCTGGTACGAAAGATCGTCTGGGCTCGGGATCGCACCGGGGTTTGTGCTGATCGACTGGCGGTCAAATACCGAATTGAAGTCTCCATCAACGGCCAGGAATGGACCAAGGTGGGGGATGAAAGTGGTCGGGCTCCCGTTGCGTTCGCGGCCGGCACGATTACCAGGAACGCCTCACCCGGTTACGAAATGGAATCGATTCCGCTTCCGTTTGCCGGCTGTCGTCCGAGTGATATTGTATTTTCTGCTGATGGAACCATGTACGTCATTGCGATGACTGAGGGACAAGTCTGGCGGGCTCGGACGCCTCCCGCCCGACACCCGAACCAGGTCCGTTGGCAGCGTTACGCGGCAGGGCTTTATCATCCCATCGGCCTGGCAGTCGTGGGCGATCGCCTGTTCGTCGCACAGAAGCCGGAGATCACTGAGCTCATTGATCACGATGGTGATGGAACTGTGGATCACTATCGGACGCTAGCCACCGGGTGGGGCCTTTCAACCGGCTGGCACGAATACTGTTTTGGTCTCGCGGTCGATCGCCAGAAGAATCTGTGGTTTGCTTTGAATACTGGCTATTTCTGGACCAACCCCGGATACGTGAATCCAGGACGCTGGCGTGGGGCGGTCATGCGTGTTTCGACAGAGACCGAGCGACTGGAAGAAGTCGCCAAAGGTTGCCGCGTGCCAAATGGAGTCTCCATCGGACCGTCGGGCGATCTGTTCTTTACCGATAATCAGGGTGATTGGATTCAAGCCTGTAAATTGGCCCACATCGTGCCGGGGCGTTTCTATGGGCACCCCGAATATAAAGCAGATGCGTTGCCCAAGGATCAATATCCCGATGGTCGTAGTGCGATCTGGTTCCCTTATCACCGCATGCGCAGTATTTCCGGTCCAATCCACGATGCAACGCAAGGCCAGTTCGGGCCATTTAACGATCAGATGTTTGTCGGCGACGTGGGCTATGGAGCAAATGCCGGAATCATGCGCGTGGCGCTCGAAAAAATCGACGGCGAATATCAGGGAGCCTGTTTTCCATTTGTTGACAATCAGCCGCTGGGTTGTGAGCGTATGAGGTTTGGGCCCGACAATTCCCTCTACGTCGCGTCACTCACGAGCGGACTGACACGCCTGACCTATGTCGGCGGAAGCGGTGAGAAAACTCCCTTGGCCATGCAGTCGATTCGCATTCGATCCGGTGGGAGGGGTTTTACAATCCAATTGACAAAGCCTGTTGCTGCCGGCCAGATGATCAACCCAAATCAATTTGCGATCAAGCGGTACCATTACTTGTACACAGGTAACTATGGCTCGCCACAAAGTGACGAAAAGCAGGTTCGCGTGGAGACCGCTGAATTGTCCGCGGATCGGACGTCGATCACGCTGACGGTTCCCGTGGAAACGCATCCGCTCGGGATGGTCTATGAGATTCGAGTCGGAGATCTTCGGGACACTCAGGGCGAAAAGCTGCTGCACCAGGAAGCCTGGTATACCGTCCATCGAATTCCGAAGTAAAAGCGGCGTCCCGCCACTTATTTCGATAGATTCGTATTCCGCACCAGAATCCTCGGTGGATTCAGTCAGGCGGTTTTCAATTGTTTGAATTAGCCTGATATCCGGAAAGGCAAGCGGCGAGACGCTGCGTCTATAGAAAAAAGAACTGCCCGACTTAGAAGTCGGACAGTTCTCGCATTACTCTCTAAAAGTAGTAGTCCCGGTTGACGCCATCGAAAGCAGCCTGAATTTCGGCAGCACTTCTTGAACAGTCTTCCGGAGCCACACGGGCAGGGGTCGTTTCTGCCGACCTTTTCTTCGAGTTCTTTCGTGCCATGAACGACCCGCACGCCGCGCTTCACCTGCGTCTCAGAAGGGAAGCCACGCCGACGTTTGCTCATGGTCTCGAAATAAAGGCCCGTGTTCGAGGTATTGCATATCTATGATGCACCTCCTTTCCTGGTAAAGTGAGTGAGAGACAGTTCTGCAAACAAGACACAGCTTTCGAAAGCGGGTTCGCAAAGTTTTTGAGTTTTTGTAAAAAGTCTTCGCAACAGTCGATGGCGAAGTCTCGTCTCGAGTCGGGGCTTTGAGGTGCGAGGGGCTTTTAGTCTGACAACTCTGGACGTAACCGTTCAATTTCTCAAATACATCATGCGGGACGACGGGCCAATTTGTATAATTCGGCAGATGGGTTCAGGCTATTAATTGCTGTTTGATTGACTTCACTGCTGCGTCGGATTTGAAAGAGGTGCTCGATGACCATGCTCGCACGAATTGCTACTGTTATAGGACTGTTGTTGACTTCGCTCAGTTCATTGGCGATCGCTGCCAATCCGCCAAAGGCCTCGGCGGTTCAAACAGCGTCTTCGACAGCTCGAGTTGTTCCCTTTCACGGATATGCGAAAGCCATTGAGTTAACGCGCGGGAATGCCCGAGCTGTTCTCTGTCCGCAGGTCGGAGGGCGTGTGCTGCAATTCTCGGTCGATGGCCAGGACGCG
>JAQGHT010000115.1 GCA_028291565.1 Planctomycetaceae bacterium
TGACCTATCATGACTTGGCCGATGCGGTATTGATGATGCTGGCCGTTCCCGAAGCATTGAGCGGCGGCGCGTTCTTCATGTATTTCTTCCCGAAGATCATGCAGGGCTGGAATGCTCCACCACTCGATTTCAGCGTTGCAGTCTGGGTCGGATTTATTGCGTGTTTTGGAATGGCAACCGAGACCGGCATCATCATGCTGGTTTATCTGCGGGAGGCTATCGAGAAGCGTGGCGGTCTCGAAAAAATCGCTTCGCTGGAGGAACTGCGACAAGCCGTTATTGAGGGAGCCGTCCATCGGTTACGTCCGAAGTTGTTGACTGAAGGAGTCGCGATCATCGCCATCTTCCCCATGGTATTCGCCAAAGGAGTCGGCGGAGAGATCTTGGCTCCGATGGCCTTGCCGGTCCTCGGTGGTTTGTTGATCTCAGACGAAGTCGTCGATCTGTTTCTGCCTGTGCGCTTCTACTGGGTTCGACGAGCCCGCTGGCTGAAGTTGCATCAAGTTCACGGACCGGTTCAAGTGACAACTCCCAGGCCTTGATCGCGCTCCATAGCGTCGAAATATTTGACCGTCCAAAATCTCTCGTCGTCAGCACATTGTATTATGGGTACAGATAGCACCATGATTAAATGAAAAAAGGACAGGCATTGAGTATTGCCTGTCCTTTTATTCTTATTAGCTCACATTGTGAGTGTCGTTGGCTGCTCGAGACAGCTATTTCGAGACCGCTTTCTTCACTGGAGACTTCTTCGGCGGTTCCAAATTCTCGATCTTGAGCAACTTCAGCAACTTTGCCGTATCGGCGCGAGCGGCATCAATTTCATGCCACATTTCACTGCAACAATCACCGATCACGACATGGTCGCCGTGTTCCTTGAGACAGTGTTCCTCAGCCATATTGCAGACTTCGTGAGCTTTGGCCTGGTGCTTTTCGATAGCAGAGATGAGCTTCATTGCTTCCGGTTCTTTAGCATGTTCGGCCTTGAGTTTCGCCAGCGCCTTGTCCGCAGACGTCAGGTCTTTCTTGATTCCAGTTACCAGTTCCTTGGCTTCGGCTTTAGGAAGTGGTTGTTGAGACTGACTGTAATGATAGAGCGTAAGTGAGCGGTCCTGTGCGTGACGTTGGTACATCGAAGCATTGTGGCCGGCCTGAGCGTCTCCGCGAATCTTAGCACCCGCATCGCGAATCGCATTGTCCTGCGCCGAAACGCTGGTTACCACCAAGAACATGATCGCCAAACTTAACCCACTCAATCGCAATTTCATGACGTTCTCCTTTCGAGAATCAAGATCGCTCAGGTCCTTGGTGCCAATAGACCATTTTCAGAAAGAGAAAGAGAGAACAGATTGGAATCACACTTCCATTACCCCGTTTCACTCTGGCATGTCATGTTGCAATCGCATTTGGAATGCCAAACACAATTTATTGATCAAATGGCTCTCATGCGAATTGGAAACCAGCCGTTTTTGCACGAGTTTGGAAGGGTTGGCATGGACAGCTGAGCGAATTGCGAGGAATGAGCCCGCACAGTGTGCGAATTCGCACGATGTTTTGGGTGCTAATTGGCTGCTCCCAAGAGTCCGCGTAGGCTCGGCTTTTCGTTTTATTTGCCGAAGTGGCGAACGATGCAAGCTCTATTTGAACTCCACGTCGGCGGGCGATACCGATGGAACTTCTACCGAAATGGTCTTTGGCGGCATCGAAACCGAACCTCCAACGGCACGTTCCAATTCTGCCCGGCGGCGGTGTAATTCCGCCATCGCGGTCTGATATTTCTCGCGCAAAGCAATCGTTTCGCGCTGGGCTTGAATCAGACGTAAGAAATCCACGGTTCCAGCCGTGTATTCCGCGAGCGCCGCCGCCTGGTTGTCGGTGGATGCCGGCAGGATTTTGGTCTCGTAAAGCTTCACGGTATTCAGACTGCTACGCATTCGCACAAACGCCGCCTGGACCTCGTTTCCAATATTGTCTCTGGCTTGATCTAACTCCGCCTGCAGCTTACGAACGCGGAACATCGCCTCCTGCGCGGCGGCATGGCGGCGCGACTGATTCAGCGGCACGTTCATGTTCAGACCGATCTGCGGCCGTTGCTCCCTGTCAGTCCAAAATCGATCATAGCGTCCCATGACTTCGAAATCGGGATGAAAGTCTTTGTAGGCCAGTTCGACCGCGCTCTGTTCGGCTTGCACACGGGCTGCCAATGCCTGGAGTTCCGGACGCTGATCGACCGCGATCCCGCGTAAAGAACTGACCGGCAGCACATCGTCCACTGCGGGAAGAGATTGAGGTGGCGGTGGCAAAGGATGATCGGCTCGCCGATGTAACAACGTATTGATGCGGGCGATGGCGATATCCCGTTCCTGATCCAGCTCGATTTGCCGTTGTTCCAACTGAGCCAGTTCAACATCAGCTTGCAGCACGTCCTGCTGGGTCACTTGATTGGCTTCGTACTTGACCTTGGCGATATTGCGAAACTCACTTGCTGCTTTGACATTGGAATCCAGGAGTTCACTCAACCGAATCGCCAGATAATACTCCAGAAAGGCCATGCGAGCGGCTTCGGCTAGTCGCAGGCTGGTCTCGCCCAAATCAAACGAAGCGGCAGATGCTTCCCAGTTGGCCTGCTGACCACGCAACTGCCGTTTGCCAGCCCAGGGAATCTTTTGAGTGACCCCGAGGTAATACGAAGACTGCACATTCGAACTCGAGCTAAAACTCTGAGGCGCCAGCATCGACTGGAACATCGGGTCATCCAAGGCCACCGCCTGTGGATATTTTTGTGCGGCCGCTCCCCAGGCAGCGTACGCGGCGGCAATGGAAGGATTCCGAACCTGGACCTGCTCAATCAGCAAATCGAGTTGCAGGTCCGGCTGGCCCTTGAAGGGGTCATCGGAATCATTGAACACGGGGTCAACAGGGGCGAATGTCTCTGTGTGGGCGACAGGCGCAACCTTGTCGTCATTGCCCCCCTGCTGGAGGGGTGCTGCGATCGTTTTTGCTGAGACGTGTGGTGGCACCGCCATTTTGGCGGCCGGTGAGGATGCCGCACGTCCGTTGCCAGTTGAATGACAACCAACGAATGCGCAAAACCCAACGAGCAGCAGCGACACACATAACATCACCGACCGGAACGACGGCATTTTGCCTCCGGGAAGGATTGCGGATGTGGCGTCGTAACGAGCTGGCGGGTTAGCGTGTTGCCAAATTTGTTACATGACCACGAACCCTATCGGTCACAGATAATCGTCTCATCCAGCATTTTCAGCCTTGTCCTTAAATGCTGAGGAATCGCCATTCAGGCCCCGATTTGCCGCAATCGCCGACACTTAAGCGATTAAGAATAAGAGGACCGATTTTCATCGACTCAGTTTCGCAGGTGTCCAATTCATTCTGCCCCCCGTTGCGATTGGGCTAGTCGCGACAGCGGTGCTCGATAACACATGTGGCAATTTGAATCACATCGCACAACAGCACGCGAGCGGTTTACGCATGAATGTTCCGGTTTCTAAGATTTGTGGGAGAATGCCATTCGCTCGGTTTCGTAGTCCGGGCCGTTTCACTTTGAATGTGCATCGAAAAACAGTAAATTCCTCGATCAAACCTGTAAGACGACCGGAACACCCAAGGTTCCCGAAACGTGTCCTCTTTTTGTTGCAGAACGCTATGCAAACCTTACGAAACTTGATCGCCTTCCAAAATGTCACTGGACCGATCGGCTGGGTGCGAATCTGGGGTCTTGTGCTGCTGGCCTGCGCGGGCTGTAACCCCGTCGCGGAGTCCAGCAAACCAGCCTCAACACCCGGTGCGTCAGTGATTCCCGCCGATCAACAGCTGCCGACGAATGGAAAAATCGCCAGCACGCAGCCAGATCTGCCCCGGTTATTGTCGCAGATCCGCGACCGCCTGGACTTGATGCCGAAAGTGGCTCAAGCCAAGTGGAACCGCAAGCTGGCCATCACTGATGCCAAACGCGAAGCGAAATTGCTGGATGAACTCCAAGCCAGGGGTGTCGCGCAGGGCCTGCCGGCGAACATCGTACGAGATTTCTTTCAGGCCCAGATGACCGCCGCGAAACAGGTCCAGGAGCAGCATTTCGCGGGCTGGACAAAACAGCAACAGCCACCCTTCTCACGCCCACCCGATCTCGAACGCGAAATCCGTCCCAAAATTGACCAGCTGAATGAAAAGTTGCTGGAGACTCTGGGTGAACTTTGGGCGAAACGATCAATCGAGGACGGGAAAGGCAAACTGGACAGCGCGGCCGCTACTGTAATGGCGAACTCTCCTTGGTCAGAAGTCGTCGTGGAGACCGCCTTGAAACCTTTATATCAGATTGTTGGATCAGGAAATTAGAGCGCATCAACTTGAAGTCTGCGGATCGGCAGGACGTTTTGAAGTTGCGCTATTTTCGCGGCAGGTGCGCGTATGATCTGATGCGTCAGCATTTACGGCCCAAAGGGTCGTGATTCGACAGCCCAGGCTATCGGCCTGGGACAAGTTCGATCAACGAGTTTCATAAGGCCCAACGGGCCGTAACCGGAGTTTCGTCACCGGACTCGACATCGAAGTCGGGTTGCGCCCCGGTTGGGGCTTCAAATCAATGATCGTTCGAAACCGAGGCCGTTGGCCTGGGCTGTCGAATTACGACCCTTCGGGCCTCAAAATTCGGAACGACTCACGTGTTTCATTCATCAACATAAAAACAGCGCAACTTCAAAAGTAGAACGTGGGCCCAATAGGGTTCCCCCACCAAGCCAGATGCGATCACTCGTTAGCGCGCCCCGGAGTCCCGGCGACGGCCTTTGATGGTCGCCGAGCTAAAGCTCGGCATAGGATTGATGGGAACCTGTCACTCTTCCGAAACGCTTTACGCAACAGCGTTTAGTCCAGATTGAGAATCTTAGCTGCTCGCAGCCAGATCTGAAATTTCATCTGAATTCAAAGAATCATCGAATTTCAGGTTGACAAATCCAGCCCTTCTGTCGAAAATAAAACCACGACAAACACGGTGATATATGTGACGCAACAACTGGCGAACAATATTACTCGCTATTTTCTACTTCAATCGTCTGCGATGTTGACCGGCTTATCCGGAGGCATTTCGGTGACAAGGGAGTCTCCGATGCAATTCCTCTGCTGCTGTTGAAGCACATCGATCTTTCGTGCGATTGACGTCGCGTGCCATGTAGCCAAGGTCGCCAGACCTTGGGCGATCTCAGGTGGTGTTTGAATCCACCGCCCCAATCTCTCACGAGATTGTCTACACAAATGGACAGACCCGGTCCAGGCTCTAAATCTGGTCTCTCTGTGTCATCCCACTGCGAATTCCTGGCCAGTGACGTCCTGTGAGTTTCTGTTTCCCTGAACCTTCCATTTTTTGAGGAAGTTTGCCATGTCAGAAGCGTCTGTTCGTCCCGCGTCATCACGCCGCGGTTTCACGCTGATCGAACTCCTTGTCGTGATTGCGATTATTGCCGTCTTGATCGCGCTGCTGCTGCCCGCTGTACAGCAAGCTCGTGAGGCCGCACGACGTTCGCAATGCCGCAATAATCTGAAGCAAATCGGGCTGGCTCTGCACAACTATCACGACACCTGCCAGGTGTTCCCAATGGGGCTCAGCGATAGCGTTTGGGGCAATACGGAAATTACCGGCGATGGTTGGGCTTGGGGAGCTGCCATTCTTCCCTATCTGGACCAGGGACCGTTATTCAGTCAGTTCAACTTTAACACCAACCCGTACATTGTGGGCAATCAGGCTCTGATCGCGACTCCGCTCTCCGTCTTCAGTTGCCCTTCAGACATTAAGCCGCCAGTTACCGGCAACAATGCAGGGAGTGCCGGGGCAGGAAAGGGCGCCGCCGCCGTCGCAACCAGCAGTTACATGGCGTCCGCCGGTCCGTTCGATGGGGCTCCATGTGTGCAAAGCGGAACCGCCGCCGTCCCGGAAGCACGAAATATTGGCCTGTTCCAAGTAAATACGTCCTTGAGTTTTCGGCACGTGACTGACGGAACGTCCAACGTGTTCGCTGTGGGAGAATGCCGCTGGATTCCGAACAGCACGGACTCAACCGGCGCCGCTTATGGCTCTGATCGTCAGTTCGTTTACGGTCACGTGACCACGGGTGGTGGCCCCAAATGCGATAACAACGGAGTCAACAATAATGGTTTTCATCTGCATGCTCGGTACACACGGCAAAAACTCAATGGTCCATTTCTGAACGCTGCGAACCTCGAACGCTCGTTCCACAGCACGCATACCGGTGGAGCACATTTCCTGATGGGAGATGGAGCCGTGAGATTTGTCAGTGACACCATCGACCACTCCGGAACGAACTATTTGGCGAGCCCATCGAATCTAGGTGGCCCTTTTGGAACGTACCAGAGGTTGGCGGGTATCAATGATGGTCAAGTTGTCTCAGACTTCTAAGCTGAAAAACAACCTGATTTTATTGTAGGCGACGTCTCTCCGAGACTCGTAGTCGAAGAGCTTTTCAATAGCCGTTCAGGCAAACTCTTCGACGTACCAGTTGTTTGGCAAGTTCTAAAGAGAACGAAACAACGAATTGCACTGTCGAGTCATCAGGTTTTCGTACTCTTGATCGTCATTGAAATTCCGAACGTCGATGCTGAGTACGGGTGGGCTTACGACTCGTTCTGTAATTACTGTCGGATTGGAGAGCGACGCTCTCGCTTTTGAAGTTGCGTTATTTTTGTGGCACTACGCCACCACCGACCTCGCGTCGGTGGTGCGCTGATTGCCCAGCTAAAACAATCAATTCGAAAAGCTCCTCAACGCTCATGTCTGGTTTGCCCCTCTGTCGCCGTGAGAGACGCTCAATCATTAGAAAGCGGTTGACTCGCGGCGGCAGAGAGCAACCAAGACTACACGTTGAGCGCGCAATTTTTAGGGAATTTGAATTAGCCTGCCAGTCAGCGCTCCAGCGGGCCCCAGAGGGTGCCCCGGATTGGCGGGGCCAGTGTTCAGTGGGGGTGTGCATGTGTCAGACCCACCAAAACGATGTAACTTTAAAGCGGTAGGCCTCGCCCTCCCCAATACGACAATAACTAATTTGCCGGTCCCGAGTTCGCGGCCCGGTCTAGATCGCTCGCTCGATTCTCGATCGAGCGTCTGCCATTTGCTTATGTGGGAACTATATGATGCGTCGGTCGGCTCTCAATGGATTTTTTATCAGTGCGTTATTGGCGACTCTGAGTCTTGGCTGCGGCAGTGGTAACGGCCCACCCCTGGGTACTGTGACCGGAACGGTCACGATGAATGGTGAGCCAGTGACCGGTGTCAATATCACGTTTGTTCCCAAGGACAAAGGGACTCCGTCATATAGCGGCACCGACGAGAACGGCAAGTACCACTTGATGTTCAACCACTATCGCGCGGGTGCCGAGTTGGGCACGCACCACGTCCTCATCGAAAACTCGGAACCGGAAACCGACGACAATGGTCAGCCTGATGCCGTAAGGTTAATCGTGAAAATACCTCACAAATATGGTCAACATGGAGTGTTATCGGCCGACGTCCGCCCCGGAAACAATACGTTCGATTTCACTCTGGATCCCAATCCCTAGTTCTAATCCAGTTGATTTACTTGGCGATTCAACTCAGAACTGGACGCTGGTGCTTCACATCGTAATTCACCTGTCACGCTCGGAAGTGTGACAGGACTTTGAAATGAACAGGCTGAAGCATAATCGGCAGAATGATGCAATTAATTGATGAGGATCAACGTCGTCACCGCTTCCATATCCCACAATTCTGCCACACATCATTCTGCAGCTTTTTCCCATCATCCTGCCCAGCAATTATCCCGCCAATCTTTCATTGAAAGATCCCAGGTTTAACTGAAGAACCAGTGGGCTTACGCCCACCGCTCGCCAAGTTATTGGTCAGCTTCTTGGAGATCCGGGCGTGATGCCAGGTTAAGGCAGGACCAGGTCGGCTCGTTCGCGGCAGCCGTCGGCCAGAATCTCGATTGAGTTCAGTCGGTCGTTCGTCAGCGCGCGATGGCGTGCTTCTGCTTCAGAATTCGATATTCCACATTCGACATGACGCAATGTCAGGCGTTCCGTTGCCGTATCGAGTTCGCAGTCGAGAAAGACTCGCAGGTCAAACAATTTCTCCAACTGCCAGCCGGCCATGAGCACATACAGTCCCTCGACGATCACCAACGGGACAGCAGGCGTCACCCGAATCGTGCCGGGTCTGGGGTCTTTCTCCGCATGATCGAAGGTGGGAAACGAACCCGTGCGTGTTGTTCGCAATCGTTCCAGATCCACTCGACAATTTTCCGCGTCGAAGGTGTATTGCGCACCACGACGTCGCAGACCCTCGGCATCCAGCACTGAGCGGGGCAGATGATAGCCATCCGTCGGAATCACCACTGCATCAGGCAGCCGGATCTTGAGAAAGTCACACAGCGTGGTCTTTCCGGATCCGGGGATTCCGGCAATCCCGACCAGATAGGCATCGGGACGCGTTCGCAACGCTTCAAGAATTGCGTCAGCGCGCTGAGTC
>JAQGHT010001046.1 GCA_028291565.1 Planctomycetaceae bacterium
ACAGAAATTGAGGATGAAGGGGCGGCTTATCCATTTATATCCGCTGGAATTGTGTTCGTTGGTGGAATTGGATTTGCAGTTCTGGCAAATGTGCAGCAATGGGCGCCGAACACTCGCGATTATTCAACTGTTGGCGGAGTCTTGGTGGCATTGTTAGGAGCAGCAATTTGCTTCTTTATTTTCCCAATCAAGCGGCGCCATTATTTCACCCGGAACGGACAGCAATTCCTGGAAGTTTCTGAGAAAAGGCCTCGCGAATTTGATGTGATTTCTCACGATGGAACAGTCTTCGCAAATTTGAAAGTTGTGAAGTCACGACATGTGGATGTCTTTGTTGGTGGTCAACTTGTTGCCAAAGTGACGTGCGATCCGGCGACATTTGGACAGCAGCAAAAACTGGGCAACATGATCCTTGCAAAATCGAAACAGCTGATTGCGAAGATGACGGATAACTGGACCGGCCAACTGGCGATTCTGCCCGAAGCCGACGGATACGATCCACGACTCATTCTTGCGACATGGCAAGTCTTTCGAAGTTCATAGCCCGTTTCACCTGATTATAGCGGTTTAACGCTGCAATCACCGGAAAGCAGAAGAAGGATCAATGAATCATCAAGGGACAAGGAATTCCCCGTAAGATTGTGTTCTGGTTTTATGAACCGACTGATGGGGGGCTGATCGTCGCGTTTGATCAGAATGCGGCGAATTTGAGCTATTGGAAAGACAATATGAATAAGATTTCCCAATGTGAAATCTGAGTTACGAATGCGGCTTAACTGTCTGGTCCCAATTCGAGTGATTGAATTGCTCGGATTGTCCTTTCGGGATTGTCAGTGTCGTCCAATCTTCGCCCGCTTGGATTCTGGCGATTTGAACGTTTTGGCCGATGTGGTAACAGATTTATTCCAAAGGGGAAAAGCAGCGGGGCGCAGTTTGTTTGTTTTAGATGAGGTGTCCGTCGAATCTGGTTCGTTTTCGGAATCGATATTCCGTACTAAAAGAGTACGTACCATGACTGGCACGCGATCTTTAAACGGGTCAAGTTATCCCGTCGAGTACATCCCGCACCTTTTTCGCTAGAGTCATCATCGAAAATGGCTTCTGCAAAAATGCGTGGCTGGCATCTCGGATGCCGTGCTGAACGATCGCGTCATCCGTGTGCCCGCTAATGTACAAGATCTTTAGATTCGGGTAGCGCAGTAGCAGCGCTTCCACGAGTTGTCTTCCATTCATCCCGGGCATGACAACATCTGTGATGAGGATCTGAATCGATTGCCCCGGAGTTTGTATTAGCTGGAGCGCTTCGTGTCCGCTACCGGCATCCAACACGCGATATCCTTGTGTTTCGAGAATCTGTCGGGCAAGTCGTCGCACACCGTTCTCATCCTCGACGAGCAGCACCGTTTCGTTGCCGCGGTACGGCGGCGTCACGTCGCATGTTTTGGACAAGTCAACCGACAGGTTCCTGGTGGCAGGTAAGAACACAGAAACAGTTGTTCCTATGCCATCAGTACTCTCCACAGCGATGTAGCCATCACTTTGTTTGACAATGCCATAGATCATCGCCAGACCTAATCCCGTTCCTTTGCCCACATCCTTCGTGGTGAAGAATGGTTCAAAAAGATGCGATTTCACTTCGGCGGTCATTCCGCAACCGTTATCAGTCATTCGTAACACAACGTAGCTTCCCGGTCGAATGCCCGGATACTGCTGACATTGATCCGTATTCAATTCGATGTCGAACGTTTCAATCCGAATGTCGCCACCCTCGGGCATTGCATCCCGTGCATTGACGGCGAGATTGATAATCACTTGTTCGAGCTGCCCGGGGTCCGCTTTGATACGTCTGATTGCGGGATCGCATGTGACCGTCAATACGATGTTTTCGCCGATTAATCGCCGGAGCAGCCTATGGCAATTATCCACCACGGCATTCAGGTCCAGGATCATCGGCACGAGTAATTGTTTGCGGCTGAACGCCAACAGCTGGCGGGTCAAGCTCGCGGCGCGATTTCCAGCTTTAACAACTTCCGCCATCAATCCTCGATTCGCATCCTCCTCGGAAAGTGCCCCCAAGACCATTTCGGAAAAGCCGATGATGACGGTGAGCAGATTATTGAAGTCGTGAGCAATGCCGCCTGCCAATTGCCCGATGGCCTCCATCTTCTGAGATTGACGCAGTTGTTGTTCCAGCTTTTTTCGTTCTGTCACATCACGCAGAATTCCTGTGAAATAACGCGCGCTATTAAACCGAAATTCAGTGACAGCCAGTTCCAACGGGATCGTCGAACCGTCCTTTCGCAGCCCCGTGACTTCCCGAACATTGCCAATGACTTTTGCAATGCCGGTATGGAGGTAACTCAAGATGTAGCCATCATGCTCACTTCGCCACGGTTCAGGCATCAGAAAATTGACGGGCCTGCCGATCAGTTCGGACGACGAATAACCAAAAATCTTTTGCGCGGCGCCGCCGCACGATTGAATCGTTCCGGACTCGTCGATTGCGAAAATCGCGTCCACCGAATGCACCGTCACGCAGCGAAGAGATTCTTCGTCACGCCGTCGCGAAGTGATATCCAGTAGAACTCGAGAGAATCCCACCGGATTTCCGGTTTGATCCTGGAGTGGGAATGTCAAACTGAGTGCCAGGAATTGTCCCCGACGTTTATGGAGCATCCAGCCTTCGTGACTGACTCGACGTCTTTTTGCGGAATCCTGAAGTTCCGACAGCGGGCGGCCACGTGCAACTTCCGAGGCGGGATGGAATTCGCTGAGTGAACGACCGACAGCTTCCCGAGCTGTGAATCCTGTCAGGCGTTCAGCACCCTGATCCCACGAGGTAATGCAGCCGGCTGGGTCCAGCACCACCGTCGCGTAGTCATCGACGTCGTGGGCCAGAAGTGCAGCGGGGACTGAATCATCGCGAGATTGGTCCGAAAGGAGCAATTCTTCGCCCCGAGTTGCGTTTTTGTCAGTGTTTTTCATTGGGCCCCCAGACCGCGCAACATTCATCACGGACTTAACGTTCCGGGGGGAACTTTCAGTTCGGTCTGCGACTTGTAAAGCAGTCGAATTCTCGTAGAAGATTTGTCGCTTGCACGCAGAACGGGCTTGCAACACTGCAACCATTCACCCATATTTAATAAGAGGTGCGATCTTATGCATAAACGCACAACTATGTTCGATGGCGAACATTATGTCAAGATTGTCTTTCTGATTCCTGGATCGGTTCCGTGTCCCAGTCTTTTCGTGCGTCGTTTGGTCGGTTTAAGGTGCAACGTTGCCCAATCCCATTTCCCAACCCGCTGAAAACAGGCTTTTGGCCGGACTTCCCGATGAAGAATACCGTCGTCTAGCGCCACATCTGGAACGAGTTTCCCTGGAATCCGGTCAACTTCTGTTTGACCTCGGAACGATCACTCGCGTTTTCTTCCCAATCAGCGGTGTCATTTCGAAGATCGTCCGAATGAATGATGGAGACGGAATTGAAGCGGGTATGGTGGGGCATGAAGGCATGGTTCCACTGTGTTTGTTTATGAATCTCGATTTGACCCCCTTTCGGGCAGTCGTCCAAAACCCTGGGGAGGCCTGGCAAATGAAAGCCGAGGTTTTTAAGGACCTCGTCAAACCCGGCCACATTATTCATGGGGTCCTTCTGCGTTTCGCCGCGGCATTCATGGCCCAGGTCTCGCAATCGGCTGGGTGTAATCGGTTGCACCCCCTTGAGCAGCGCTATTGCCGCTGGCTGTTGATGACTCAGGATCGACTGGGGTCGAATGAATTCGTCCTCAAGCAGGAATTCGCTGCGGCGCTGCTGGGGGTCCGCCGGATGACGATCACTCCGGTCGCGCAAAAGCTTCAGGAAACGGGACTATTTCGTTACAGCCGTGGTCGAATTACGATCCTGGATCGCGCCGGCTTAGAATCCGCTTCCTGCGAGTGCTATCAGCGTGTTCAGAACGTTTATGACAACTTGCTGGGAAGCCGAACGAACCGATAACTTGCGTAATAATGACGGAATTAGGATCAACCCCATTTCGGTCCCTTAACAGCAACGTTATCACCAGAGTTACTGCAATGCTTCCGACTCAATAGAATCGTTTGAACCGCGTGATGCCTGTTCCTTTCTTTTTTCTGCCTGTCTTTCGTTTTCCTGCCTACTGCTGCCGTGAACTCGCTCTTGAAATCAACGGCGGGCTTCTGTATGAGTTTTCCGTGCACAGACAGATCTGAACAAAGGCGACGTATTGTGTCCGTTGCCAACTCTCGACCAATTCAGGTATTTCAAAATGCGAAGGTTTACTCACTTCCTCATTGTGGTGGGCATCGGATTTTGCTGTGGTTGCTCGAAACCTTCGACCGCGCTGCCGTCCGCGGCCCCAACTCCAACTCCGGCGCCGGCGGCCCAGCCCGTTCCGATCACATTGCCATTCACCAACATGGAAAATCCGCAGGTTGATCGCGAGCAACCGAAAGGTCCGGCGGCCGCCAATCCAATTGTTGCATCGCCCGCCAGCGTCACGGTGACCGAATCGAAGTCTTCGGAAGAACTGAAAAAGCTCGGCCTGTTATTCTACTACGATGAGGAACCTTCCTTTCAGATCTTAGCACCGCCCAGTGCCGACTACGCATGTACTCGCGACGGACGAAGCATGTGCGCATTCGGTCCGCAGTTCAATCTACAAATCGATTATGGTTCTTATGACTTCAAAGCATTGGCCGACAAATTCAGGGACATGGCGAATGTCACGATCATTGATGAGCAAAAAGATTCACTGATTATCAAGAAACAAGTTGCTGACCCCGACGACTCGGCGAAGCTCGTGGATTCCCATGGCGTCTTTCTGAATCGGACAGTGGGAAACCGCGATTTTCGCATCTACAGCTTAGACGTCGATCAGAAATCGAAGCCGTGCCGATATCGTCTGACCGACGTTCAACGGATGTTGCGGAGTGGATCAACGTTGGAACTGGCACGGCCGCTTCCGACTGATCCCGCGGCATTGTGCAAGAAGCTGAAAATTGATTTGTCGCACCGACTGTATGGTGAAACTATAGAACAAAAGGAGATTGTTCGGGCCGATTTGCCCCTCGCTGAAACAACTGATTCGATGCTACCGCTATTGTCCAAGTTTCCCAGTCTGATTGAAGTCAAGGCAGGCAGTTCGCCGCCTCCTGTGCCCGGAGAATTTGATGTCAAGGGCCGCAGTTGGTCGGTATTGTCGCAATTGCCTCATTTGAAGCGGTTGGATTTCAATAGCCGGGATGCCAATGACGACGCGGTTGCGGTGATCGCCCAACTCAACAGTTTGAACGACTTGGAGATTGGAAACTGGACATTGCGACTCGAATCGATCAAACCGCTAGAAAAATTGGCCAATTTGGAGACTTTGTGGATTAACGCAGATCTGGTCACTGATTCTGGACTGGAACAATTCCCGCTGTTTCCCAAATTGAGGAAGCTCAGGCTGGCCGCTCAAAACTCGACGGCCGAGGAATTTACCGGCGTTGGGCTGCGACGCCTGCAGATGCTTCCCCAGTTGCGGGATTTGGAACTCGATGCGGGTCCCTGTGGTGAGGCGGGATTCCAGCAACTTGGGCAGATCGCGTCGCTAGTGGAACTGTCAGTTGCCAGCAATAACCTGACCGATGCCGGACTGGCGCATCTAAAATCGCTCGTAAATTTAGAAAAACTTGAGTTGGGATCAGAGAAAATCACAGATGTCGGAATGGTCCATCTCAGCGGTCTGACGAAATTGAAGAGTTTGGATCTTTCGTCTGTGCCTGTTACCGACGAAGGATTGCCGCACTTGAAGACGCTCACAAACCTGGAAACCCTCGGTCTCGCTGATACGAAAGTGACAGATGTCGGAATGAGCCACCTCAGTCACTTCAAGAACTTGAAAACACTATACCTTGGAAGAACTGGTATCACGAGTGCGGGCATCGATTCACTGTTGGCTCTCACACAATTGGAGTTCCTTTCGCTGTCCGGAACAAAAATCACGGCAACGAACCTCGAACGACTTGGGACATTGAAGTCTCTGAAGACCCTGTTTGTGGGAGTCGCACCGCCGCTGGACGAGGGGATTATCGCAAAACTAAAAGCCGCACTACCGAAGTGCTCAATTTTTACCAATTAGGATACTAAAAGAGACCCTTTTCACCGATCCCGTGTATTTGTAATGTTGGGCGTGCGGAACGGGAACAGGCCTTTTTCGGCTGGAGCCTCTGGCAAACAACTGTCAACAAAACGTCGCAATTCGAAAAGACGATATTATAGACTTCGCGCGGGCAGAAATCAGACGTTCTTCGAGGGCATCAGTATTGCAAACAACTCATTCGTCGCCGCGAACGGTGTCGTTCTCAAGCCGGATCAATCACGTGACCTTAGGCGTCGAGTCACCTTGTTCATCACTCCGATATTCACTCTCGACCTCTCCCAGCTTTCGATTCTCGGTGCTCAGTGTTAGTGCGTGAATTCTCGCTCGAGTCATATAACACTTGAGGCGAATCTGCTTTCCCAGCAGTTGGCCGATATCGGCATTCGCCTTCCACCGAACTGGAAAGTCGAGCGCATCTCCACGAATTTCCTGGGCCTCGGACTGGGTGAAACCGGGAATCGGTTGCCAATCGGCAGTCAAGGCCTCCACGCGGATCGAGCCTTTCATCCAGGTGGAGGCGTTCAGGGACAATTTGGGGTGAGTGACGCGAAATGGCCTGGTGATTACGCGGCAGGGTCCCGAATCCAAGTGACTCGTTTCCAGCGAAGCGAACCGATCTCGTTTGAGGGTGGCCAGCGCCGCGCCGCATTTGAGGACTGCGGGATCTGTACGAGCGGTGTCGACACTATGCGGAAAGTTTGCTGCCGCGTAGTAGAAGTATATCGTATCGTCGACGACGATCGGCTTGGGTTGAGAACAGGCCATCGCCATGACGTCGTAGTATCCGGCCGAGCCGGACGGAATAAACGGTTCACCCCGTCGGACACGGGTGAAATGAATTCCATCGCGACTGGTGGCAAGATGAATATCGATCGGCTGCGGCATGCGTTGATAATAGATGCTCATGTAGCCGACATAAATCGGGCCGAACTGATGGCAGGCAAACTGGTAGAGTTCCGTGTCGGGCGGATCATCGGCATCCATACTGAGAATGAACTGATGATTCTTCCATTCTCGCAGATCATCGCTTTCGGCATAGGCATAAGAACGATAGTAGCGATCAACCCCTGCCCTTTCGCGATCACTGTCGTTTGCGATCATTCGTTCGCTGAATTCGGGAACAATGCGACGATACAACGCCCATTTTTGCTTCACATCATCATACAGGACGTGCATCAGACAGTCATCGCCTTTGGAGGAGACATCATTGGGCATTTGCCAGAATGGTGTCCCCGCACATGACCAGTGAATTCCGTCGGGAGACGTCACGATGTGTGCTCCGCGCCGATGATTCTGAACCACCGCAAGGCCGATAAACTTCTCTGAAGGGTCGCGGGGATGTGGATGCTTGTTGACGGCCCAGAAAAACGCCTTTTTGCCCTGGGGCACCATTGCGGTACTGGGGACAACATATTTCTCCGGCCCATACGAACGCGCGGAGACCGACTGCGTGACGAGATCACTTGTGAATACGATGTTGTGGTCTCGACGTCCCGCAATTTCCATCAAGCCCAGATCCGGCTTGTCCCAATGCACGCCATCTTTCGAAGTGAAGTAGAGCATGTAAGAAGCATTGCCGGAGAGATAACCGGTCTTCCAATCACTACCCGCTCGAGCCCACATCTTGAAGAGTTTGTCTTCTGCATCATACATCGTCGTATAAGGCTGAATATTATTGCCGTCACACCATCGATCACAGCGGACCACCGGATTCAGCAAGTGCTTTTTCGGCGGATGCAGCCTGCGTGACACTCCAGGCGTCACCTCGAGCATGTGGTTATCGAGAAATAACTCTGTCAGAAACGCGGCTTGTTTCACGTCCGATGGACCATTGAGCGGAGCGACAGAGCGATCATCGCCCGCAGTCTGGCCACATGTGACCATGCCTGCTCCCACCACCCCAGCAGTTTTCAGGAAGCCTCGACGGTCTGTATGCATCTGGTTGACCTTTACGGCCCGTTACATTGCGCGCACTAATGAGTTGTTCTGTAAGAAGGCATGAGAATATGAGGGATTGACCGCAGCAGAATTGGAAACGAGGCCCAAATCAAGTCATTTCCCGGTCATGCTCAGATCCACTGGCACTCATCCTCTCTCGACGTCGCAA
>JAQGHT010000207.1 GCA_028291565.1 Planctomycetaceae bacterium
TGACTGGCTTCGCGAACGCGCCGCTTCAAAACGGCCACCACCCCCATAAAGCCTCGAAATCGTGTCATCCCCAAAGCACTCTGCAATTGCAGACGTTCTGGCATATTATCAGGGATATCCAACACGACCTGAGGGCTAACTCCGTTCAATCCATTGACTAACATGGCGACAAAGCCGCGCACGGTCGGGGATTTCTCAGGAACATAGGCAGCCAGTTGGACTTCGCCGTCCGCGACGGCCACATGCAAGAATACTTCAGTCTGACATTCTTGAACTCGACATTCCCCCTGATTTTTGAGCACGACATGCTCGGGGCGCAACGGCGGTAATGTTTCGCCGAAATCGATCAGCGTTTCCAACCGTTCTTCGGTGTCGAGTCCCTCGAATTCAGCCAGATATTCATCTAATTTCATCGAGTTCAGGCACTCTCTCAACTGGAATCAGGAGCGTCAGATCAATTCTGCGATATCGGACCGTTCATTCCGGAACCAGAAAACTCAGATGCAATTCTGCGTGACGTAAAGTCAATGCGACCCACTCCTGAAATGCCAATTTTCCCAAAGCGGGATGTGCGTAATGCGGTGTTTCCGTTTTAAAGCGTTCCAGATTTCGCCGCAGGTGCTCAAGAGCTTCCATTTTGTCAAAATCGGGTGCCGGGACACTTTCCTTCTCAGCAGCCTTGGACAATTTGCGCCCCGGTGCCATGGGTTGCGTCATAATCCCGTTTTTAATGAAAGGAACGATGAGGTAGCGGACAAACCACGGCACCTTAAAACTGCCTGGCCCGTCAAACGGCCACGCTGCGGTGAGCGCAAGATGTTCCAGAGTCTGGCCTACCGTCCAATTCCCCAATTGCTGACAGGGATGTGTCGCAACCCGCTCGGCATCAGCCAGCAGCTCAGAGAAATCCGCGAACCGAAGTACTCGCCGGTTCGAAACCTTCGCCGCGATAACGGCCATTGAAACCTCACACAGAACCATGTTCAAAAATCGAGAATATTCGCTGATTTCCCGGCAGGTCGATGGCCGGACCACGCCGCGCGCTGCCATCACACCCCTCTTGCCCGCAACACTATATTGCACCGGCGCAAGAACGTTGTGAACCAGCCCATCGGCGAGTGATGAGCGAAAATATTCAAAAATCAGCCCGAAACACGCATTGTGTCAGGATCCGTGTGAAAAACAAGCGGGATACGCCGATTCTCCAATACCTGGCTCCTGCCAGCAGAAATTTTAGAGTCACAGCACCGAAAAACCAGTTCTAACCCTGCCACGTGATGACCATACAAGTCTATGTCAAAACTCTCTATTGTATTATTTCGCCAGGATCTCCGCATTGCCGACCATCCAGCACTGGTCGCAGCCGGTGCTCGAGGTGGCTCGGTCTTGCCCGTCTTCATCTGGTCCCCCGGCGAGGAGGGAAGGTGGCCTCCGGGGGCGGCGACTCGCTGGTGGCTGCATCACAGTCTGCGGGAACTCGAAACCCAACTTCACGGTTTGGGATCCAGGCTCATCATTCGTGAGGGCAAAACGTCCGAGGTCTTGCAACAGATCGTTTCCGAGACCGGCGCGTCCGCGGTCTTCTGGAATCGCCGCTACGAACCCGAAGCCATTCGACGCGACACGCAGATCAAATCGGCGTTGAAGAGCCAGGGAGTCTTTGTAGAAAGCCACAACGGCAGTCTGCTGTATGAACCGTGGGATATTAAAACAAGAACCGGGGGACATTATCAGGTCTTCACGCCTTTCTCCAAAGCATGCCTGGCTCATTCCGAACCTGCCCCTCCACTGGCCGCTCCGACTCGGATAACAAAACCAACGGCATGGCCAGATTCGTTGAATGTGGACGACCTGCCGTTGCTCCCCCAGATTCCGTGGGATACTGAGTTTCACAAGGTTTGGCGGCCCGGTGCATTGGCTGCCGAATCCGCGCTGGCCACCTTTTGCTCCAACAGCGTTCGGGGATATTCCGAGGAACGAAATCGCCCAGACCATCAGGGAACCTCTCGCTTGAGCCCTGCTCTGCATTTCGGAGAGCTCAGTCCCAGACAAATCTGGCAGGCCGTCTGCCAGTCGCTGCACGAACAACCTGATGCGCCCCGAGCAGGGGAACCTTATCTGCGACAGCTCTTATGGCGGGAATTCGCACACCATCTGCTGTTCCACTTTCCACACACCCCTACCGCTCCACTGAGAGAAGAGTTTTTACGATTTCCGTGGAAATCGAACCAGGACAACTTACAGGCGTGGCAAAAGGGACTGACCGGCTATCCGATTGTCGATGCCGGCATGCGTGAATTGTGGACGACAGGCTGGATGCACAATCGAGTCCGCATGATCGTCGCCTCATTTCTGGTGAAAGATCTGTTGCTGCCCTGGCAGTCCGGTGCGGACTGGTTCTGGGACACGTTAGTGGACGCAGATCTGGCAAACAACACGCTGGGCTGGCAATGGACGGCGGGCTGCGGCGCGGATGCCGCCCCTTATTTTCGGATCTTCAACCCGACGACCCAAAGTGAGAAATTCGATCCAGAAGGAACCTACATCCGTCGCTGGATCCCGGAACTTGCCGGTCTCGCAACGCCCTGGATTCATCGGCCGGCCGCCGCTCCACCTCTGGAACTCAGAGCGGCCAAGATCAAACTCGGCACGACCTACCCCAAGCCGATCGTCGATCATGACATGGCCCGCAAGCGGGCACTGGATGCATTGCAGCAAACCAGGCAAAACATGGATGGCGAGCGTCCGGCATAAGCCGGATGGTTCTTCGAGTGAATATCCCAGACAATGTCGCGAAAAACCATTGGGCTGACGCCCAACGCTCGCCCTGCTTCGCATCAATGTCGCGAATTACCGCGCTTTCATGGCCCCCAACAGCCCGCAATGAATGAGCGTCGGCAAGACCGATTCGCTGGGAAACAAACCTGCTTCTCGCAACCAGACGCGATATTCGCCGGCGCTATAGGCCCGACCTTCGGTCAGCGTGAAGAGGGCTGCGGAATACAAGGCAACCGGCAGTGGTCCATCCAGTTCGTCATTCAGAAAGACATCGTGAATGACGAGTTCTCCGCCCGGCACCAGCGCCGCTGCACAGCGCTGAATGAGGCGGCGGCATTCTGGAACGTTCCAATCGTGCAGAATATTCGACAGCAAGATCGTGTTCACGCCACGCGGCAATTCATCCACAAACATGTCGCCAGGATGACATTCGAGACGATCTGCGACTCCATATTCGATGGCAAATTCAGCCGCGATCTTGAGCACTTCCGGGCGATCAAAAACAATGGCGCGGCTGGCAGGATTACGCCTCAACCAGGCAATACTGTAGATCCCGGTTCCACCTCCAACGTCCAGCAAAACCGAACCACGCCAGCTCAATTTTTCCGCCAGAACCGGAGCAACATTCTTCGCCCGACCGGCGAGTGCCAGCGTCAGCCGTCGTGCGGAAGACTCTTTTTCCATCGCCGACTCAAGGCCATCACGATAGATGAATGCAGCACCAGTATCGGACTTTTCCGCGTGCGCTGGCCGATTCGTGGTCAGCCGCTGAACCATCTCCAGGACGCCAGGACTATTCGCCGCCAATCCGACATAATCTCCCACGTAGAATTCGGCACCTGGAGCAAGATGTTCTCGCGCCAAATCTGAGAGTTCGAACCAGCCCAGTTCGTCCTGAATCAACAAACCCATTGCTCGCAGGGCCGTCACTAACACGATCGCTGGCCGTTCCACCAAACCCAACCGATCGCGGAGTTCACCAAATGTCATCCGCTGCCCATGCAGCAGCGAAAAGATTTGAAAATGAGCAACGGCCGCGGTCAACAATTCCGAACCATAGCTGCCTCGAAAGAGTTCGAAAATCGAAGTCGGATCGAGCACCGGCGAAATCAGCGGCAGCCGGTGCTTTCCGGAATGACTGGAGGCAGACATGTACGGACCTTTCCCTTTTGGCAAGTATCGAGGGACATTCGAACCGTGAATTTCGCGTTAGGATCGGCGTATCAATAACTGTCGGAAGTTGCCTACGGCATTTCAGGTCATCGACGGGCAAGAGTGCCCATCCTACGGCACTTATTGCTGCGCAAATCCTTACCAGGCCACCAGACCCGGGGGGGAACCCAATGCGTCAATTGATTCAGCCACGGCCATTCTCTTGTAAGATTGGCGACAAGCATCCCTCGACGAAAAACTACACCACCCTCACCAATGACAATGAACACAAGCTAGATTTAATCGCGTTTCTGAGCGAATAGCCATTCCATCATCTGAGGATCGGCATAGGCAGCGGCCCACGAGTTGTGCCCCACACCGGGATATTCCGTATAAAATGGTTTTCCGCCAGCCTTCGAAATGGCCATGATCATATTTCGGGAACGTTCAGGAATGACAACCGTGTCTTTATCTCCATGAAAGGCCCAGATCGGCATCTTCGCGACTTTCGGGGCAGTTGCTTCGTCCGCACCAGCGCAAATGGGAACAGCGGCGGCCCACAAGTCTGGATGTCGTGTGATCAGATCCCAAGTGCCGAAACCGCCCATCGACAGCCCCGTCACATAACGTCGCTTGGGGTCGATGCGAAACTCCTTTTCTAATGAGGAAATCAGCTCCAAGGTCAGCTTGGCAGATTCGGAATCCTCGGGCAGCTGTTTGTGCGACTTCAAAGTCCATTCAACTTCGACCCAACGCTTGCCTTCCGGACATTGTGGAGCGATCAGAAAGCAGGGATATTTTTTGCGATTCTCGGGCTTCGCAAAGTCGCCCGTCCCGTGAACCAGTTGCTTGACGTTATCGGTGCCCCGTTCTCCGGCGCCATGCAGAAACAAGACCAGGGGGTACTTGGTGGTCCCATTGGCGGCATATCCTTCCGGCTGCATGATCCGGTAAGGGAGCTTCTTCCCCTGAGCGTCTTCGAAGACGCGAGCCGCGTAAGGCTCATCGCCCGACGCAGCATGGGTGTGGGCCAGCAACACGAAACTCAACAGATAGAAACTCAACGACCGCAAGTGCATTGAAATGACCTCTCGATTGGTTAAGTAAGAATGCAATAGAAATCATGCAGGACGGCCGCCCCCGGCCGTCTCAGTTTTCGCTGTGCGAGAATAACCAGGAGCGGGCTCCAGCGAAAATACCACTGCTTCATTGTCTGCATCTGAAATCAATTTAGAAACAGACAAAACTCCGAAAAACCAGTGCACTGCCATCCACGACTCGCCAGGTTCGTTGTCAGTTTCTTCGGATGCGACGGCCGGGGGCGGCCATCCTACAACATTTTTTCTGGCGACTTTCTCAGCAGTGTCTGCGGCAGAATGACGGAGCTCAACTCGTTTGACATCGGACTGATCCCGAACGTCCACAGCCTGCGCACTACCCTTTCGAAACCTGCACTTCCGGGCTGACCCAGACTCGGTCAATCCTCGGTCCATCCATATCGACTACCTCAAATCGCAAACCCAGCCAGGTTACCGATTCCCCCACTTTGGGGATGCGGTCCAGACGAGTCAGTATCAAACC
>JAQGHT010001055.1 GCA_028291565.1 Planctomycetaceae bacterium
CTTCCGAATGGCTCAATTTGACCACTGAATTTCGGTCGTCAGACGAATTCGTTCTCACCGGCGAGCGCAACTCGCGACTACTGCAGCTACTCACCAAACTCGATACCGGTACCTACCTAAGTGGACCGAGTGCACGCTGCTACCTCGATCACGAAGCTTTTCGACGTGCCGGAATCAATGTCGAGTACATTGACTATTCGAATTACTCAGAATATCCCCAACCACATCCTCCCTTCGTGCACGAAGTCAGCATCCTCGACGCACTCTTGTCCTTGGGCTCGCGTGCCAAGACCTTCATCTGGCAATGATGTTTTGACGCAACAAAATGTCGCACTTTATGATATCTTCTCATTGTAACTTAACTCGTTCGAAATGACGCATCCCGCCTTTCCAGGTGATTTTGACGAAGTCCGTCCATGGAATTGCTTGATTTTTCAGCTGTCGGTCTTTCTCCCAGGCCCGAGTCATATCCGGCCTTCTGATCTTGACAACCACGAAACCTGCTTCGAGTGCTCTCCCAGTTCTTTTCGCCCACGCCTCTGATACTCTTGCCCACAATTCTCTCTTTTTCTCGAAGTTTCGAGGTACAGAGGCGGACCACCAAAATGTCCAAAACCTTCCATAGCCCTCACTTCCAACATAGCCCTCTTTGGTTATCCACGGAGTCCACAGTTCTTCTCCGACCTCGTCGTAATAGACGACGGCTACTTCCATCTTCATTGCATTAAACGCGGAATCGCTCAACACATCGTGGCGTTGAACGGCCAGAACCCTGTTTAGAAACCTGTATAGTTCTGGCTTAAACAGGGGGACGCGGAAGCAAATGCCTATTTGAACAACAGTCAGCCACGCCAAAAGGATAACGATAAATGAACTGAGGAGTTCATCGCGTTTCGAGAGAAGCATGTCATTTTGACCGAATACCGACTTTGCCTCCGGCAAGCCAAGTTGACGTCGAAGTGACTTGGCTACAGAGCAGACACTGTCAAGCTTGGGGTCTGGAAAGAAGAGCACATAAATAGATAAAGAAAGCAGTCCAAATAGAGGAATCGGAAAGACAGTTGTTATTCCAACATGCAGAAGAACTCCGATGACAAGTAAGTATATCCGAGCCGCAGGTATCCAAAATAGGAAGACGAAAGCAACTTCGAAGATCAAAGTCAGATAACCTGCACACTTAACAAGCCATTCCTGATTTAGTAGGGCGTTCAAACTGAACATCGTAAAACTCGGAAATGAAGCCGGCAGCCAAAATCCAAGTCCATTTCGCCAAAACGCACTTTCAAGCTTAGAAATGCTCGAGTCAAAATACATAAAACCTAGCACCCAGTATATAATCGCATTGTTGTACAATCGCGGTACCGGTATTTTGGAAAGATCAACGCCCCAAATATTTCTGATCAATAGTCCGTCAACGCTCCATGCTCTGTGCATTGGGAGCAGGGCCGTCAAAAACGCTGCGGGCAAATAGAGCATGTCGGCATGATAGCAAAACAGTGCGTTTGGCCGAAAAAAGAACACAACGCAGACATAGTTTATACACGCCGCAAAACGCGTTAGGAATCCTAAAATGAGACATATGATCGAAGCCGTCCAGACGCCGAGGGCGACAAGAATTCCAATTGGAATTTGATCCCGTAGCGGGTACTCCAAGAAATATAGGTCGCGTCGGTTAATACAATATACTGCTTCAAGTAAAAGAACACAGCCGAAGGCGATTCGAAACAGGCCTAGCGGGACAGGCGATATCGGTTCGTAGATTGCGGTCCGCAACATGTACGCAATCAGAGCCGAACACTTACGACGTGTCATGGTAGCTTGATCCATCGGTAGTCGATCCATTCAGTGAGCACCATAATTGATTTTCGAAAACCGCTCCATACTCAGAGATTCCTGCATTAGCGAGGAGCCCTACTAGACTCACGACTTACATTCTTACCCTGTCCTTGCTTTCAAATATCCACCACTAACTTATTCGGATTCGGCCTTTACTTGCATGCTATGGCAGATCTCGTCCGTTGCCGAGGCTTAATGACATTCGCAATCGATAAGACCACGAGCCAGATCGTCATAGCCCCCATTGCACAGAGCGAAATCCGCCATCCTTGGTAGTATGATCGCGGCTCATATCTCATCACGATCTGATGAATTCCAGGTGCCAAGACAATTGCGCGCAAGCAATGATTGACACACCGTAGCTGCGTCGGCTGGCCATCGACTTCTGCAACCCATCCCTTGTCCCAAAGATCGGCCAAGACGACCATTCCCGGTGTGTCCATCTCCGCTTGTATTTCAATAGACTGGGGATTTTCCACTGTGATCTTCGCACTTCCTGCGACGTGGTCGGGAATTTCTTCTATGATGTCCTCAGTCGTGAAGGCAACGGCGCTCGGATCAAATTCAGACTTGCCAAGCTGCCGCAAAAGATCCGCCTGGGAAGAAAGGCGTGCCACACTTTTGGGGACAAACGTCCTTGGCAAGGCTCGCGGATTCTCGAAAACCCAGTAATCATCGATGTGTATGATTACTGGAAAACCACCTGGTGGGACAGACCTTGTGATGAAGTATCGCACATTTAGCATATCCCAAATCGGCGACATCCGTTTTTGATGTTCGGCGTTTTCGAAGATCTTTGGGACAGCCCATTGGGTTCTCGCATAGCTGGGAGATTTCACTCGAGCATCGGTTGCGATACCAAACAAATCCACCACTCCTTTTGGGTCAACGGCATCATAGCCGCGGACGTCGTGCAATCCGTACCAGACATTTAGCAATGGCGGCAAACAACCAATGCCCATGACTCGCCCTGGGGGATGATTGCCTATTGCCGCAAGAGCCGGAATATCTGGATAATACAACCGCGGATCCGATTGCCGATTCTCTTTGCTTGCAAAACAAAGAAGTTCCGCTAATGCGATAATCCCAACCAGGCAAAGGCCGCGCGTCCGAACTTCACGCGAACATCGGACCAACAGCCAGCTCGAGACGGCAATGGCGGCAAGTCCAAAACCACGTGCGTGAGAAATGGCGCAACTCCGCAACGCGTCCACGACATCGATGTTCGAATTTAGCCGCAATTCGCCCGAGGCAATCATACTCTGCAGTTGCCCCGGTAAGTATCGCCAACGATACAAACACCAACCTGCGAGTCCCGTTCCGATCGCAATTGGAACTAAGAACCCAACACGAAACTTCAAATCGCGACTGATCAATGCTTCGCCACCGATCGCCGCCAAAACAATCAGCGAAAACGCGGTCGCGAATACGAATCGATTGTGCGGTAAAATATTAATCAACGGCAGTCGAAGCACTTGGACAATACCGGGAATATTGAGCTGCCAACTGATTCCCAGAATACCAATCACACAAAAGCACACAACCGAATGCCGGTGTCGGCGAGAGCTCCATGACAACGGAACTAAAAATAACGCCAAAACTAAACCGGCATACGCGCTCGCAGTGCTTTCGAATTGATTGCCTTTCATGATTTGAATTTCGGTGTGTTTGGCCGAGCCGTACGCGTCAGGAACAAACACCAACGGAATCATTGACCAACCACCAGGCGGACGTTCTTCGACCCCGCGCAACCGATCCTGCATCCGGATACCGGTTTTCAAATAATCAACGAACGGAAGTATCAGGACACAACAGGCCGCGAGGCCTAATCCCCATGCCAGACAGGTTGTGAGCACGCTAACCCAGAATTCACGTGATAACCATCGTTGCCAATAGGCATTCAGCCAGATTGCGATTGCGAAGAATCCACAAACTAACAATACCTGGCCGGCGGATTCGATCCGAGATAACACAGTCAACATCGTCAAGACTGCCAGACTCGGACCGCCCCAACCTGCCGGCCGGATTGCGGTGTGATACGTCGCGAAGAGCATCCACGGCAGAAACGTGACAGCATGTGCCAATTGAAAGCCCTGCCAAAGTACAAAATACCCTGTCCAGGGGTAACAAGCCGCTCCAATCAAGGCGGGCAACGGCCCCACCGCAATGACCTGCCGCAAGAATACATAGCAACCGATGCCGGCCCAAAGTCCCAGGCACAGTTGCTGCCAGGCCAGCATAACTGGCGATCGGAACAACACTAATGGCAGCTCGAACGGTGAATACTTGGTGGAATCCACGATCGGAGCCCCCAGATAATTGTAGGGACTCCAAAGTGGAATGCGCCCGGCCGCATACTCGTCAGCAATGAACTTGCGCTCGGCCGGATATTCCAGAATCAAATCGGTGGCGTGACGACTATGGGGAATCACCGACGAATACTCGGCAGTCTTCGGAAGATAGAATCGATCAAGCGCCAGTAGGTCTAAAGGCAGAAGATATGTCTTTCCAATCAGAGCTGGCCCGAAAATCAAAACATGTGGAATGGCCAGGACGCAAAGCAGCGCCAGCCATTCCTTCCAAATTGGCCAGGTGACACAATCGCGAAGCGTGCCTTTTTCAGGCGAATCATCGCGATCCGGCGATCCAAACACCATTCGATTCCTCAATAGATTTGTTTCGCCATTGAAATTACAACGCGGTGACCTTCTTGGAATCGGACTTTATGACAAAAGCACGATACATGACGAACCCTGACACGCCACGCAGAACCGGCCTAAATTCAACCTTCTGATGATAATGCTCTTCGATAAAGCGCGGCAATCGGCTGATCCTGGACGGGTCGGCGATGACCGTCACATCATTCCGCTCGAAAAGCGCTTTGATCGGATCCGCCACACCCAACTCGTGTTTCCGCGACGTGGCGTATGGCGTTCGTTGCAATGCTGCCATGGAAAAAAAGTTGACTCGGGAAAGCAAACGCAAGTCCGTATAGGGCGTCATCCAATCGAGCGGCGTGTTCGGCCATGCAATCACCATTCGATACTGGCCACGCTCGATCGTGACAACATCTTGCCATAAGCGCTGATTCATCGCACAGATTCTCGCTGATTCCTGCAATGCTTGCCGATGTGCAACGACAAAGCATGCCATAGCAATCAGAAGGCCCCCCCATTGCCGTAAAAGTCGAAACATGCCAGGCGATCGAACGTCCCTTTTGTCTGACGTCAGTTCGGACAATTCATTCCCCAATCGGAGCAGGATCACGTTAATGAGTACGGTGAACACGATAATTGGGACATAGACTCGCCCGGGAAGTTTCCTCTCCAGGACAAGATAACCAATCAGACTGAACGCCAAGGCCGATGTCGCCCAAACAGCCCAGTATCCTGAAGCAGAGCCCTTCGATCGCAATCCAATTGCGGTAAACAAACATCCCAGGCAAAACGGGTTCCTTGCCAGCATCATGAACGCTTTAAGCAAGCCGGAGATTGAAAGTCCAGTACTTCCTAGTTGCAACTTTCGCCAACCGTTTCCAACGATTTCTATCTTTTCGGTGGTATACACGTCTTCGTCAAGAAAACACCACGAATTCATCAGCACTAAGTCATTGTAGTTCCAATCGGCCGCCTTCAGAATGTCATCCGCTCGTTGAGGATCAATCTGCCAGGCATTCAACTTGATGTAGTCCGTAACACGCGCGAGAGGAATCCACAACTTGAAGAAGTCTCTCCATCCCGATTCCGCAAGATAGACCGCGTCGTTGACATAAGATAATCCTCCGACAGCAAATCCCGTCATCAGAATGATGGTCAAGCTCTTTCGAACGATAAATCGTTCACGCGAATTCACGATGACATTGACCATGGTGGGAATCGCCAAACACAAGACCATCTTAAACATGTCCAAACGAATGAGACTTGAATAGACGAGCAATGCGATCCCGACGCTCAGGTTGACCCAGGCTGTCTTTTCATTCGGTTTCGCGAATCGCAGAATGACCAATAAGAGACCAGACTGCGCGGCCAGATAAGACGTGGTCGTGAAATTCAAATGACGCAGGCACTCGGTTTCCACGCCATATAAATATAGTAGTAGCACTCCGATTGTCCGCCAGCCAGGCACCAGTTGCAGGCAAGCCCATGAAAAGGTGAGGAATGCAATGACGTGCGTGCCAATCAGATAAAGCCCATACCAGGGAACTGCCGGCTGCGCGATATAGAGTTCGTTCAAAACCCGCCCGATGAGAATGTTGGAGAACAACATTTTGTCGCTCGGTTCGCTCGTGACGAAATTTCCGGAAACGATTCCGGTCATCAAAATATCATCATTTGTCGCATAAATGGGAGTTGTAACCGCGAGTTGAAATCCTAGTGCGACAACGGTCAAAAGCAGCGCTTGTATGAATGGGCTTCGTTTTAACCAAGCCTTGAAGTCGTCCATGAACAATCATCTCGAGTTTGAGTAAAGCCACTTGAGCGCGATGAGCTTATCGGAATGGAACAAGTCACTAAAACGGCATATGACGATCCCAGTTAGACCAAATTGAATTGGCACGAAATCGACTTGCCGTCAGAGTGCGCAAGCCGCAGCGATCGCTTGGAAGCAAGTTTCACGCAGCAGCTCAACTCCGGCCTGACAGAGATGGTCGTCGTCCAGGTAAAAAAAAGTCCGACCGGACGAATACTTGATCGATCCATCCTGAAGGTAGAAAGGCGAATCAACACGAACCAATTGAAGCTTCGGGTTTATTTTTGCGAGAGCCTCGATTTTTTTGATCACCGAGAAGCGTATGGGTTCCTTTTTATCGGGCAGCATCCGTGGGAGGGAGCCGGAGCGCATCAGCCTGGATGTCACGAATTCGCGTAAATTCACTGATTCGCCAACGGGAAGAACCGGAACTTGACTGAAAAAGATCAAGCGTTGTGTGTATGGTTCGAATTCCTGAATGAGTTCTGGAAGCCTGCGGTCGAAGTCATCAGGTTGGTAGCGGTCCCATTTCTCGATGACCAAAATCGCGTCTGGCTTCCATTCGCGAACCCACTTTCGCCTCGCGTCATCAAAACTTCTGGCATCGGCTTCTGTTGGGAAAATCGGCCCAACCTTAGTGGGGAAAAAAACTGCGATTCCGCCATCCGCCGAAAGAAATGCAACTGTGATTTTCAATTCTTGACAAATGCCGTCGATCAG
>JAQGHT010000242.1 GCA_028291565.1 Planctomycetaceae bacterium
ATTTACAAGCCCACTCCCCTTAATTTACAAGCCCATTCACGGGAGCGGCCTGGCCCGCCATCTGCTGGTGACATGCCACTCCATAACCACAAATTATCTATCAGCCCGGATGGTTCTACGTCGGGCTGAAACGTGACGCAACGACGTCATTCCCCCGACACGTCCGAAGATGACTCCGCCTCGGCCGCATGCTTTGAAGTGGCCGCGGAGCGCGCTGCAATTTCTGTGGCGACTTTTGCGGCTCGATCATCCATCGCAAGCTGCCGGTATTCCTGGAGCAGATTCTGGAGCTCTCCTTCATCCAGCGAATCGAGATCGATGATCGAATTGCGAGCCTCTTTGATCGCCCGCAACAATTCATCAAGCTTCACCTGGATCGCAATGCTATCGCGATTTTGTGTATTCTGGATCAAGAAGACCATCAAGAATGTGATGATTGTTGTACTTGTGTTAATGACCAGCTGCCAGGTATCACTATATCCAAAGAGTGGTCCCGTCGCGGCCCAGATGACGACAATCAGCATGGCCGTCACAAACGTCAATGGGCGTCCGACTTGCCACGACACTGTTTGGGAAAACTGTGCGAACGAACAACTCAGTTTCATGAACACGTCTCAACTGGCATTAGGTACGGGCAGCGGAAGTGAAGCGGGAACGGTGTAATCACGTTCCACGGCTGCACGAATCAGTTCACGACTTTCCAGCGGAGTAAGGCCGGGTAATCCCGCGATCCGCTCCGCACTGGCTGCCAGGTTCTCATCTTTGATGACTTCCCGAAACCAGCGGGCATAATCGCCCTCCTGGAGATGATAGTCCCACGTCGCGTCGTCCACTCCATCACCAATTTGCAGAAACAACATCAGATTCTGCGCCCGTAGCTTGAGCTGCCCTTTAGGACCGCGAAAATAAAAGCTGCGGTCAGGGGGCAATTGTCCTTCGGCGTATTTACGGCTGTGTCGATGACGTTCCATGACACAGGGGTGAGCCCGCACCCGACGCGGCGGCCCCGAATCGTCACGCGACCACATCAGCAGTTCACCCGGTTCGAGAACGCCCGGTTCAAATACGGGTAATTCCACCTGGCTGAGTTTCGCGAAATCCGACAACGTTGTCGCGGCATTGGTCCCGACGGCCAGGACGGTATGGATTCGCCCCAACAGGGAATTCGAGAGCAACTCGGGATGCACCGTGACCAGCAACACGCTGTATAACTCCGGCGGCAAAGTTCCATTGGGTGGCAGCCATTCCGCAGGCATCAGATGGTGGGCTTCATCCAGAATCAGCCAGTGCGGCAGTCCGGTCCGACTGCGCAGCTGAAGCAGTTGTGACAAGAGTCTTAAGAAGAACGGCGGGCGATCAGGAATTGGCATGCCCGTCATGCAGACAACCGCGTTGCCGCCCGAAGTCTCCAGGAGCCGCAGGATTTCATCTTCGGGTGGCGGTGATTTGGGACTGCCAAATACCACCGCGCCTTCAAATTCACGGTAATCGCCTTCGGGATCGATCAGGCAGAACTGATATTTCTTTTCGACCAAAGATTCGACGATGCGAGTGGTTACCGTCGATTTACCACTGGCAGAAGGACCGCAGATCAGAATGCTCTTTCCATAAGGCGGGATTGAAATATCGATGCCGTCGCTGGTTCCAAAAGGCAGATAATGCCGCTCGATTCTCCGATCGAGATCGACGAGATCGTTGTCCACCATTCTTTGAATGAGTTCCGACACGCCCGCGCCGCGCGCCCCGGTTGTTACCAGGTCTGCAGTTTCCATCACTGCAGCCAGAGCGTTCGAGACGGCTGCGGAAAACTCGCACAACCGTAAGAACGCATGATCATTTTCCGCGTCTCCCACTCCGACCGCATTATGTTCCGAGAGCCCCATTTCCTTCAATGCCGCGAGCAGGCCGGTGGCCTTGTTCACTCCCGCGGGGAGCACCATCACTGCGCCCTTGTTAAATATCACCTGGAATTCAAGTCCCAGTTCACGAATGGTTTCCAGAACCGCAGTTTGATGTGGTTCCCACGTGGCAATGATCGCTCGACCAACTGACATGGGGGCGACATTTTTTTGACGCAATGCCTCAATGAATTTCTCTGGAGGCGGATCCGCCAGAAGCTTCTCTTCTTTCGTTGATGGGCGATACAGCAGGGCGCCGTTTTCGGCAACAACCCACTCGAACAAGTCGATTTCCGGAAACGTCTGTAACAATTCCGGCAGCTCCCGCCCAGTGACCAGCACCAGACGCCGGCCGGTCGCTATCAGCTTTTTCAATGCGTCAAGAGTTGGTGCGTCAACACGACCGTCCGTCGCAATCGTACCGTCATAATCTGTGGCCAGAACATGGTATCGCATGGGGAATTCATCTCGAAGTTGGTCGAATCAGAAGCTGTTGCCAATGTCGCAAGAGATCGGGGCGTCAGTAGAATTCTGACGCCGATCGGCTTGATATCCAGTGACCCTGGCTGCGGGGATAATCCGTGGACTGAAAATCATTCAGGGCTTTTCCCGCCCACGCTCCGATAGACTGGCGATAACGGCCAGCAGTTCTGCTGGTTCGATGGGTTTCGGAAGATGCGTTTGATAGCCAGCCTGGATCGACCGAATTCGATCTTCGGCACGCGCAAAAGCGGTCAGAGCGATCGCTGGGGTCTTGATACCCTGACGTCGAATGCTTTGCATGAACTCATACCCGTCCTGGCCTGGCATGCCAATATCGCTGACGATGACATCTGGTCGGAAAGACGCAAACATTTCCTGAGCTTCAAACGCGGAGGCCGCCAATTTGGGAATCGCTTCGTATTCCACGAGATACCGCTTCACAAGCTCTCTGGCGTCAGGTTCGTCGTCAACAATCAGGACTCGCACCCCGCGCAGAGCCAGCGGTTCTCCATCTCCGGCCAATCGCGGCGTCGAGACTTGCAAGGTCGAGATATCGTGATCCATTTCATTCGGCGCATGAAGCGGAATTTCCATGAGGAATGTTGCCCCCTGCCCCTCGCCAAGGCTCTCGGCACTGACCGTTCCGCCGTGTAACTCGACCAGATTCTTAACAATCGAAAGTCCCAGCCCCAGTCCACCATGCTTGCGTTTGATCGATCCATCGGCCTGGCTGAATCGTTCAAACAGATGCGGCAAGAATTCCACGGAGATTCCCGCGCCGTTATCCTGGACACTCAATTCGAGATGGGAGTCGACTCGCTGTGTGCGAATATCAATCTGGCCGCCTTCTGGAGTGAATTTAATGGCATTCGTCAGCAAGTTCCAGATGACCTGCTGCAACCGACCCGGGTCTCCATTGACCGTACAGTTGGAAGAATCGAATTCTTTCTTGAGCTTGATTCCTTTCGCGCCCAGCGCGGGACGCAGGCCTTCGATCGCGGCATTGATCACGCCCGCGAGTTCGATCCGCTGCACATTCAATCGGACCTTGCCCGAAATAATTCGACTCATGTCAAGGAGATCTTCGATCAACTGATTCTGGATCCGCACGTTCCGATCAATGACGTCAATGCCTTCAGTCATCGTTACCGGATCGTTTCTGGTCAACTTAAGGAGTTGGGTCCAGCCAAAAATGGCATTTAGCGGCGTTCGCAACTCGTGACTCAACGTCGCAAGGAATTCATCCTTCATGCGACTGACGCGTTCCGCTTCCTGTCGAGCCGCACGCTCGCTTTCCAGTAAGAACTGCAATTGTTCGCGCAGCTCAGAGGATCGTGCTTCGGCGTCAGCGATTTCCAGGAACTGTTCACGGATCTGGTATTGCCGTTCACGCGCCCGGATTGCGGCCTGAACGACGCTAATCACCGATCGCATCGGAGCGGGACGCTCCAGCAACGTCACGTTTCTCAGTGCCTCGAAGACTCTTTTTGCCGCGGGTGATTGGGTACCACCTCGGACCATGAAAATCACTGGTAAGTCAGACCAGGCAGGCTGTACTGCAAGTCGATCCAGCAGGCACTGAATGTCGCAATCAAAGGTCGCTTCTTCGGTAAAAAGTAACGTCCCAGCTCCTCGTTCGAGTTCATGAATTAAGTGATTCAAATTCACACATGGAACACACTCCAGTCCGACTTTCGCCAGCAGGCGCCCCGTCACCTCGGAGTCCTTTTTCGTCGGTGCCCTCAACAACACGCGCCGCTCAAGTGAATCAGTAGCAGTTGCCAGCCCAGTTCCAGTCATGTTGGATTACGCGTCACTTTCATCCAGCTTCAATTCGCAAGGAACGCCTGTAAAAATTCCTCGCAACTTTGAAAGTGACTCACTCAAATGAACCCCGCGTTTGTCAAACCACATTTCCCGAATGCTTTCTTCGTGCGGTCCGCTCCGTTTTTTTACCACAGAAATCGCCTTTTTGATTTTCCCTCCGTGCTCAAAGTATCGGAGCAGCACCACCGCATCAGCCAGATAGCTGGTGTCGATCGGCGCTTCCATCACACCGCCAAGCATTCCGTGTTGTGCGACAACCAGAATTGTCGTCACCCCTTGCCTGCCGAGGTAACTTAATAACTCGTGCA
>JAQGHT010000343.1 GCA_028291565.1 Planctomycetaceae bacterium
ATCGACAAGAAGGACAAATCGAGAGACGAAATATGCATCAACTTGCGCCGGATGCAGATATTGGCGATGGCATAACCCAGGGGCACGGATCCCGCCAGGAGAAAGTCCGGCAGAGAAATGTCGCGCTGGACACTTTCGTACAGAATTGCCAGCAGACAGATTAAAGCTCCTAAGACGCCAATCACTTGCCGGCGAGTGGGGATGACACCCAGGAAAGGCATCGAGAGTACGACGGTGATCAACGGCACAAAACTCACGGACATCCCGATCAAGGCGCCTCCGTGCCTGGCCACGAGAATCGGCTGCAGCGTATAGGGCCAGGCGTAGCCAATCACGATGACCAGAGCCAACGGCCACAAATCGGCGTGCCGAATCCGCCAGCGGCCACCGTGTAGCCACCAGAATAATCCCAGCACCAGCATTCCGCCGAGAACCCGGCCGACGGCAATCTGCAAGCCGGAAAAGCCCAGGGCCGCCTGCTTCATGAGCATAAAATTGCTGCCCCAGATGACACAAATCGACAGAAACAGAAGGTAGGGCATTGAGTTTAACAGGGAGGTGGGAATCGGTCGGGCAGTCAGAGGATGTGACTCGATATCTTCGTACTAGCACTCATTATAACCGGCGAGGAAATTGTTGATACTACACATGACAAGCTGCCCAGAGTTCGGTTCGGCAGAATCAGAATGCAACAATCGATGTCGAATTGTGGGCTCCGCTGGATATAATCAAATTCGTGACCCGTGTCGCGCTGATTGCGAGACAACTTCACTGAGATCGAGATTGTTTCGCCCGGCAGCTCGATTTCACCAGCGCCGAATTTTACGTGGAATTCACAATGCCCGTTCGATTGACTCTGCCGTTTGGACGTCCGATTTGTCCGTTGTTTTTGGCGCTGCTGGTTTTAGGTGTCGTCGTTCCCAGACAGGCAGAGGCTCAGAAAAAGACCGGAGAAACCAAAGGGGCGGACACGAAAAGTTCCGTCTCCAAGTCGAAGCGGCCAAGAGATTTCGCGCCGACCGGAGTCGCTGAATATCAGTCTCCCAACTTTTTTGTTGTGACTGACTTATCGCCCGACGAAACGAAGGACCTCCTGAAACGCCTGGAAAACATGCTGGGGCTGATCGAGAAATACTACGATCATAAATTGCGCGCTCCCATTTCGATGTACGTGGTCAAGGACTTAAAGGCTTGGCCTCAGAATGTTTTGGCGCGTTTTGAAGGTGCGGGTTTGCAATCAATTCGGGATGGCGCGGGGGTGACGATGGGACGATCCCAGATCTCCCGTTCCACTGGCGAGATCGTGAATTCGGCCGCGACCGTTTATGCCGTTGCCGATCGTGGAACTCCGCAACACGAGGCCGTGCATGCCTATTGTCAGTTGTCATTTGGACGCGTGGGACCGACCTGGTATGCCGAGGGGATGGCTGAAATCGGTCAGTATTGGACGGAAAAAGGGCTCGGAGTTCACTGTCATGACGTCGTCTTGAAGTACTTGCAAAGATCTGAACCCAAAGAACTGATCGAAATCGTCGATACGACGGATCAGACGGGCGATTCCTGGGAAAACTATGCCTGGCGCTGGGTGCTCTGCCATATGCTGGCGAACAACCCGAATTATGCGCCACGGTTTAAACCGCTGGGACTGGGAATGCTCAAGGGACAGGATGTAAGCTTCGAATCGGTTTACGGATCAATGGCGAAGGAAATCCAATTTGAGTATTCGTTCTTTTTGCAGCATATTGATCAGGGATTTCGAGCCGACCTGTGTGCCTGGGATTGGAGCTCAAAATTCGCAGCTTGCAAGGGGCCAGTCCCCATGACCGTCAAGATCGATGCAATGCGGGGTTGGCAACCGTCCAGGGCGATTGTGAGTGCCGATGAAGAATACGATTTTTCCGTCTCCGGGACCTGGAAAACCACGACCAGCGGCACGCCTGTGAATGCCGACGGTGCGACGGATGGAAACGGGAAACTCGAGGGCGTCATTTTTGATGACTATACCTTGAGTGAGCCTTTCGAATTGGGGACCTACGGAACTTTTAAGGCCCCCAAGAGCGGCAACTTAATGTTGCGCTGCCGAGACAAGTGGAATGAATTGGCAGACAACAACGGCAAATTACAGGTCAAATTGAAGCAGACCGGAAAGGGGAACCCGCTCCCGAAGCCAGAAAAAATAACGGCCCCCGTGGACTCAAATCCAAAATCGCCCAAAACGAAGTCGCCCACGAAGTCTTCCGAACCGTCAGCGAAACCAGCGGAATGAACAGAATTCTCGAAAAGTTCCGAGAATCCTGGTCGATATCGCCAACACAATCATTTGCCGTTTTTCGTTTTCGAAATCTGGATTATCTCAACCGAAGTTGATGCTCGCACCAGGTCGCGGCATCAATCAGGTCTTCTTCTCCAAATGAACACGAAATCAGTTGTACTCCTAACGGCAAACCATTCGCGCTTAGTCCCACAGGCACAGTCAAAGCAGCCTGGCCGGTAAAACTCCAGGGCGAATTCATTTTGGGGTTACCTGTTGACGAAGCGTCTGGAGCAGGTCCCGGTGCCGACGGAAACAGCAAAGCATCAAGATCCCACGCGGCATTTTCGTATCGCAGTTGATCGGGATCGGAATCGTCGTCAACATCGAATTCTTCATCCGCGAGCCGCTGCAATTCCAGAACTGAATGCCTCAGCAAATGTTGATGCCGACGACAGCGAATGTACTCGGCGGCAGGGACGCGCAGGCCTTCCTCAATCAAGCTTTTGACGTGGACGGGATAGTCTTCAGGATGCTGAAGCAATCTGTCTTCATGCGCGGACGCAAGTTCCGTAGCCATCAGCACGCGATGTCTCCGCCAAATCTCTTCCAGGTCAAATTCAGGCCAGTTCACAGTCACGATTTCTGCTCCAGCAGCGAGCAATCGATCCAGTGTGAGATTCCAGGCGCGGCGCGATTCGTCATCCACATGAGCCAGAAAATCAATGTCTAAGACTCCAAAACAGGGGCTGCGATCGGACGGTCTGGTGATTTCCGCCAATTCCTCGAGACGCTCATCAACTCGGCAAATGGCGTTGTACAACGTCGCGACATCAGCCACGGTACGGGCCATCGGGCCGACATGATCAAGGCTGGAGGCGAAAGGGAAGACGCCGTTGCGATTCACTTGCTTACGTTTTGGCTTGTAGCCGACGATCCCACAAAAAGCGGCGGGACGAATAATCGAACCACCGGTCTGTGTGCCTAATGCTCCCAGGCACATGCCAGTCGCCACCGCCGCCGCAGAACCGCTTGATGAACCACCTGGTGTGTGCTGCAGATTCCACGGGTTACGGGTAACGGGTGGATCGAAAAAAGCGAAAGCCGTCGTGACTGTCTTACCGAGTATGACTGCCCCCGAGCGACGGAGCTTTCGCACAACGACCGCATCGTCTTCCGCCGGTGGCCGTTGAGACAAAGCAGCTGAACCGCATCCGGTCACGAACCCGGCGACGTCGATAATGTCCTTGATGCCGATCGGAATTCCGTGCAACGCCCCGCGAAAATGGCCTTGTCGCGCTTCGTCGTCCAATACCGTTGCCTGCTCCAAGGCTCCGTCACGATCCACATGAACCCACGCCTTCACTTGCGGTTCCCAAGTGTCAATCTGGCGGAGACATCGTTGTAGAACTTCGACGCAGGTCCGCTTACCATCACGAATGTCGCGGGCGACTGAGCGGAGCGTCTCATCCGGAGCGGGGCAAAGATTCAAGCTAGGCAAAGTCATAAATATTGGGATCCTGACGATCTGTAATGATTTCGAGTAAGGCGTGGGATCAGCGGCGGACTTGACGCGGGACGCCGCGAAACATTTAAAGCAGCGATTCTTGGTCTATACCGCGCACGGTTAAAAAATGAGACACTTGATCGCGGGGACAAACATTAATAAAGACTCATATGTGGTCGCGAACAGTATTAATCGCCGAAAACAAGAGATTTCGAACGCGTTGCCCACTACTGGCCACAAATCTGGTTAGGAAACGGTTTCATTTTCTTTTGATTGTATCCCCGATTCAGCGGCCAATTCTCCGCTGTGAATGGAATCTGGCAAACCGACGCCGTCATAGGCGCTGCCCGCGAGAAAGATTCCTGGATATTGTCGTCCCAGTTCGCGAATCCGAGCGACTCGGTCAATGTGTCCGACGTGATATTGGGGCATGGATCGAGGATAGCGAGCGATCACTTCGAAGTCGGGCACGCCACCGACTCCTAGCAAATCACGAAGTTCTTCACGCACAAGCTGCTTTGTTTCATCATCCGAAAGCAGAAATAATTCCGGCTGCATGGCTCCACCAACAAACGTGCGAAGCTGAACACAACCATCCGGCGCACGATTGGGAAACTTTCGACTGGTGAACGAAACCGCGAGAATCCTTCGCTTTTCGATTGCGGGAACCACCAGTCCGAATGCATCCAGGGGGTGCCGTACATCAGAAAACTTGTGACCGGACACGACAATCGTCGTCGACGCGTATTCGATTTCGCGCAAGGCCTGTGCGAATTTTGTCGCGAATGGTTCAACCAGGTCAGCAATCTGATAGGTCGGAATCGTAAAAATGACTCGGTCAAACTCACGGCTTGACGCTCCACAAGTCAACCGATACCCACCGGACGACAAGGGTTCAACTTGCGTAACACAAGCGTGCGTAATAACTTCGGCCATGTCTGAGATCTTGCTGGCAAGTGCCTGGACAATCTGCGCGGTTCCGCCCGCATGGGTTGCAAACAATCCATAGCGGGCTCCCGACGCCTGTTCGGATCGGTCGGAAGTTTTCGCCGCTGCACGTGATGCCCGAATCAAACTGCCAAATCGTTGTTCCATGTCGAGAAATCGAGGCAGCGTCGCACGAAGACTCAGTTTTTCAGGATCGGATGTATAAATCCCACCGACCAAAGGCTGAACCAGCCGCTCCAGCACTTCCTGACCGAATCGCCGACGAACGAAACTTGCCAAACTTTCATCTATGACATCTCGTCGAGCTGGTAAGAAATACTCACAGCCCATTCGCAACTTACCCCACCAGCTGAAGATCGACGAAGTCAACACGGGCCAGATGCGTGCCGGCGTCATCAATTGAAAGCCGTCGGGGACAACGACAGGCTTACCACGCCGCAGCACAAAGGACCTGCGGTATTGCGGGTCGGTCGGAATCAGTTGTTCTTCCAATCCCAGACGTCGGCAAAGATCGACCGCCCAGGGCTTGTTGGTGATAAACGAATCGGGTCCCAATTCTAAGGTATAGCCCTGGATCTGCTGCGTCGCGACTAGTCCCCCCAAACGCGGGCTGGCTTCAAACAACGTGATCTGTGGCGGCGTCGCATGCCCTAATTCGACAAGCCGATGCGCTGCAGCGAGTCCGGTAATACCACCACCGACTACGGCAATTCGAAGTGATCGATTCATTAAATCCGCGGTCGGGAAGGGAAAAATATTTCGTGAAGGGCGCATTCAATGGTCTGAATGAGCGACTCAATGATCTTTCGGGTCAAGTAATGATTCCGGACTTTGAACATCCGCCGCGCGAAAAAGGAGTTTCTCAAGAACGGCCAAGTCCGAAATTGATTCCACTCTGACTTTCAGTTTGGGATCAACAACGCCAAAACGATGCAGGATCATTCCGAGAATGTTCTTCCTGGTAGCTTGAATCTCCCCGACTGTCACGCCTTCGTCACGACCCTCTTCACGTCCCTCTTCACGTCCCTCTTCACGGCCTTCTTCACGGCCTTCTTCACGTCCCTCTTTGATAAACATCTGGACAATTGAAGAATCACGCAAATCAATCATGTTTGCAATTCCTTTCAACAATTCTTGAATCTCGTCGGGCTCAAATTTCAAGCCCATCAAGACACTCATGCCGGTCCAATAATCGTTCCAACTGGATGGGGGCAGTTGCCGCTCGACGCGAATTCGCACTTCGCGAATCAAATCAGGTAAATCATCATTGTCAATTTTACCTAATGGCGCCAGAGGGAGAACACCAACTCCGGCATCGAGAAAGAACTGCGCTGGAATTTCCCAAAGCCGAATGACCCGATAACGGTATTGCAAATAGGGTGTACCGTCCTCGGATGTCGCGATATAGAGGCCTGTTAATTCCGGTCCATTGGCTTGGGGGCGCAGCAAGATCAATGTGGAATCAATTAGCAGTCGAGTTTCATAGTGCGCCAGGACGCCATATCGGCAAATTCGGATTGGTACGTCAATGTCGTGACTGGACTGCACCTCAACATGCTTGATCGACGGATTCGGACCGCCAATACGAATCAGCTTATCCGCGGCTGCTGAAATCGTGGACAAATCCGAATCCACTTCTTCGACGTCCATGTCCGTTGGCTGGCCGATCAGGACGAGCCAATCTTTCAGACCGAGAGAAAGGAAAAACTTCGAAGCGGCATCAAAGGGAAATGACACGATCCCTCATTTTCCAGCTGTTTTCGTCGAATTGTATTCGACGTGGCCCAAAAATCAGTCAAGAGAGGTGAGCAGCGCAGCAGGACTTGTCGAAAGCAGCATCAAGAGCGCCCAGCCGCGTTCTTTTTGTCAAGATCCTCACTTTTTGTTCTCGCTAGTGCTACTTTTGATTGCCGGCGCGGGGGGCGGGTTGGCATTGCGACGGCGTGGGCCATCCAGATACCGTTGACCACTATTCGCATTGTTCTTGTCAAACGCGAAAGCATCCTGATTGGTTAAGAAGTGCTTCAAATACGACACCGGAATAGCGAAGCCCAGGCCTTCACCAAAAATCAGCTTCATGTTCGTCACGCCGACAACTTCTCCCTTGAGATTGAACAGGGGACCGCCGCTATTACCGGGGTTGATTTGTGTCGTGGTTTGAATGTACGTCAAGCCCTCGAAATTGCGATTTCGGGTACTGACAATCCCTTGTGAGACTGAGCGTTCCAAACCCAATGGGTTACCAATCGCGAAGACCTGGTCGCCTTCCCGCAAGTCACTGTTCTTGGCCAGAAACACAGGCTGAAACTTAAGATCTTTCTGTTCAGGGATCTGCACCAGGGCAAGGTCGAAATACGGATTCAATGCCACGATTTTCACGTCATCGATCCGACGACGCGTGAAGTCGCCCTGATCATTCTTGTGATAGATT
>JAQGHT010000120.1 GCA_028291565.1 Planctomycetaceae bacterium
GGCAGTACGGCCTTAAACCGTCCCGCCCAGGGGCCATCGGCAAACGGGGAGGCTGCCAAGGCCTGTTCTCCCAGGTCTTCCGGGGAAGCACCCCAGATCTGCAATTGCCGCACGAATTCCTGGGACAGGAAATCAGTCCCAGGTTGTTCGTCAGCGGGATTCAAATACCGGACGCGCCGCAATACCACATCAATCGTGTTGGAAAGCACGTTCTGAACGGCGTCATTCCACAGCCGCTGGCACGTGTCCGAATCTTGCAAATCCTGGTACAAGCGGCCGGACCCAGTAATGCTGAGTGTCGCCAGCCACAGCTCCTCATTCGAGGTCCGCTGAAGATTGTCCAATGCCATCCGCAGCTGCGATAATGCGGCATCGCGTGTTGACTGCGTATGCAGCGTCAGCGAGACATTTTCCCAGCGAACGCGTGACGTGGGAATAAACGATTCACGGACTCGGGCATCGCTTTCCACTTCGACCAGCGTGCAACCTAAAACACCGGTATCGGTCGCGGAAAGTCCCTGCGATGTGCCCGGCGTATGGGCTAGTCCCCGGCCAACGCGCCAGGCCTGCCGCTTCAGCCCTTCACCAAGTGCCCAGTACTCGATGGGGCAACGGGCCACCAATTCTGGATCAAAGTCTGGACGAACGATATGAGGCTGACGGCCGCGCAGTGCCTCTTGGACCGCAACGTACTCAGAGTCGGCCAGTTCGGGAGGCAGGGCGGCATTATTCGCGATTGATTCCAGCAAAGCGATGTCAAACGGACCAGCATCATTTGGTCCAAACTGCGGTGCAAAGACAGCCAGTTCATCCAATCCATTTCCATCGCTGGAGTCGATGTCGCGCAGGTTGGCCATGACGTGATGAATGGTGCAAAACTTGCGGCCTCCGCGACTCAAGACGACCGGTTCACTGAGTTCGCCGCCAAACCGGGTCACGTTGTCCGGCAACGGCAGTCCCAATCGCCAGGCCATATCAGGATCAGCCACACCTGGAACAATAAACGCGGGGATATCGTGAGCTCCCAGTCTTTCGAGTCCTGCAACCAGCGCGACCTGACCAGTCAGGCTGTGGTCCGTAGCATCGAAGGAATTTCCAGCCAGCAACACGAAATCGACCTGCCGTGCAATTGCCGCATCGACAATTCGATCCCACGCGGTCAGGGTCGCTTGTTCGACGGTTTCGCGCAGGCTCTCTGGAATGCGTCCCACACCACGCAATTGATGGTCGAGATACAAATTCGCAGCGTGCAAAAAACGGAATGGTTCTAACGGCACGGCAGACTCCCTCCTGCTCCGTGAAACTTCACACCGCTGATCAGCAAACTCGCTGGAACAGCGACGGCTCGCGAACGAGATCCACTTCAATACAATCCATTGAACGCGGCAAGGCCACGTTTTTGGCGATCACTGGTCTGAGAAAACTTACCGGCAAAGCTTTCTGGTAATGTCAGGCGGAAAGGATCAGCGTTAGGTTCCCAGTCTTACGACTGAACCGGGAGCGATGTCCCCTTTGATCCCGATCGCTGATCATTGCGCAGTAAGAATTGCCGCACTTAAAGCGACATGACGAGCGTTGCAACTTCTCAACAATTCGTCAAGGTCGTTACAAACCGGATAATGCGACGTTTGAGAAAGTGTAGGGGAAACCGCAAACAGGGGGAAGAGCGAGTTTGGGCGAAGTCGGTAGGGATTGCGTAAATGTGACTTGCGTGAATTGGGCCGTTGAAGCTGCGACCTCCTTGTCGGTGAAATCGTGAGACTTCGATCGAGTGTCGTAAATCTCTCAAATTCTCACGAATATCCCTACAAAATGAGCCTATTTAAGCCAACCGGAATCCTGAGAAAGCGGAATACCCAAGCTCAAACCACGCTAACTCACAGAGTGCCAGCTTTTCGTTGAGTTTCCAGCAGAATCAAAGCGAGCGGAATTGTATCATCCATTTGAGATGTTTCTCTGCAACTGGAAAACAAGTCACACCAAATGCCAAAACTACTGCTGACAGCTTACGAGCCATTTGGCGCTTGGAAGACCAACGCCAGCCAGTTGTGCCTGGAGCGATTGTTACCGCTGCTCGATCCCGGCTGGCAGATTGTGACTCGCATCTATCCCGTCGAATTTCAGACAACCCGACCGTTGCTGGAAGCCGATCTGCTGCAGAAATTCGATTTTTCGGTGCACCTGGGGCAAACACAACACACCGCACGCATTCGACTGGAAGCGGTCGGCTTGAATGTCGGAGCTGTTCCGGGGAATCCCGAGGGTGAGACCTTTCCATTAATTCCCTGCGGTCCTTCCGCCTATCACTGTCCTCTGCCACTTGCGGATTGGGCGGCGCGATTGCGAGCTGCGGGAATCCCGGCATATGTTTCGTTCCACGCGGGAACCTATCTCTGCAATGCGGCCCTGTATTGGTGCCAGCACACGATTGCTGAGCACCAATTGCCAACGGAATCTTGCTTTGTCCACGTTCCGTTGGACATTTCGCAAGTCGTGGATCTTCACGGAGATTATATGACCCTGTCGTCAGAACTTGTTGCGGACGCCGTGGCTCGAATGATTCGCATGTGGTGGGAAAAGCGTAGTGAGAGTTCCCTGGATTCAACGCCTTCCGATTAGGAAAGTTCGCTTTCAAACCGTACCCTCGTTTTTGCGTCCGTAGGAGTTCCACCTTGAGACGGCGCGTGCGACTCCGCGTGGAAGCTCGTACGATTCCGCCAGCTTTATGGCTCAATCACGACCTTGCCGAAGTGTTGCCCACTCGCGAGGTGTTGAAACGCGTCGCGCACTGCATCCATTTTAAACACCCGATCAACAACAGGATGCATTCGATGCAATGAGATCGCCTGGTTCATTGTGGCGAACATTTCTGCATTGCCGACGAAGATGCCTTGAATGCGGATGTTTTTCATCAGAATCGGCAGCAGACTGATGTCTCCACCCACGCCCGAGAGAACGCCAATCATGCTGACCGCACCGCCAGCTCGGACTGACTTCAACGATCGACTCAAGGTGCCAGAACCGCCAACTTCAACGACATGGTCGACGCCCACTCCCTGCGTCAATTCGCGGACTGCTACATCCCAATCAGGTTGAGTTCGATAGTTAATCCCGTGCTCAGCGCCCATTGCTTTGACTCGAGTGAGTTTCTCATCGCTACCCGATGTCGCGATCACGTTCACGCCGGCAAGTTTCGCAAATTGCAGGGCGAACAGGGAAACTCCACCGGTGCCTTGAACCAACAGCGTTTTCCCCGGCTGAAGTTGACCGGAACTGATCACTGCATTCCAAGCCGTCACCCCCGCACACGGAAGTGTCGCCGCTTCTGCGTCGGACAAGTGCTCAGGAACAGGGATGACTCCTGTGGCGTCCAGAATAACATATTCGGACAGAATTCCCGGAATGGCACCGCCCAGGGCCGACTTCGCGTGAGAATCGTTCAATTGTCCGGCATGCCATTGCTGCATGAATAAGGGACAAACGCGAGTCCCTGTCCGAATTGAAGTCACGCCCGGTCCAACGGCGACGACTTCTCCCACGCCATCGGATAACGGGACAAATGGAAATTTCAGCTTGGGATTATATTGGCCACGGACCAGCATCAGATCTCGAAAGTTCAGAGACCAAGCTTTCATTCGCAACAGCACCTGGCCGAATGCAGGCACTGGATCGGCCTGCTGTACCACCTGCAGAGAATCAATAGAAAACGATTGTTGCAGCTCGACTGCGCGCATCATTGACTCCGTTTGGCGCAAATTTGACTGGCGAATCACGGCAGCTGAGCGGCAACATGATGCGCCTTGGGGCGAATTACTGATGCGAGTATAGGCGGCGGCACCAACACGGACAACCAGATTCCTGATCAGTTGCCGTCGTCACATGACGATCGCATTCTGAACGTTCCGGAACTCGCCACGTCTTTATCTATGTAGCACGACATGACTGCGAACAGATCGGGTGTGCTCCTGGTGAGGATCCCTCATTATACCCCACTTCTTTTTTGACTCAATTTGCTCTCACAAAACTGAGGATTTTTGGTGATCTAGGCGAAATTAGAAAAATATGATAGTCGTTTGCGAGCATTGATGCTTCGTAATTCTCACTCTTGGTTGTCATGGAAGGCGGCTTAACATGATTGCCCCCTGGATTATTGAGGAAATGAAGACTTTGGACCTCGAGGATCAACGTCGAAATCAACGAGCCCAAATCATTCTGGATGGATTGGCCCAGATCGCAGAGTCACAACCTGACGCAGCCAAGAGCACCGCGGCATTGAAAGCCACATATCGCTTTGTCGACAACAAGTTCATCGATCTGGATAGGCTTCTTACGCCACACAACCAATCGTCCATTGCACGTACGACGAAATATCGTCAAGTCATTCTTGCAAATGACACGACCGAATTCGATCTGACAAAACCCAATTGTCAGATCGATGGAGCCGGCCCCCTGGAAAGCAATGACAAATTCGGTTTTTACTTCCATCCGCTCTATGCCCTCACTCCCGAAGGATTGGCAATAGGGGCCGTTGATCAGGTGATTTGGACTCGTGAATCCATCCGTCTGGGACTCTCGAAAGAGGAAAAGGATCGCTTACGTAAACAGACTGCATTCGAAGAAAAAGAGAGTCAGCGGTGGCTGGCCATGTTTCAAAGTGGCGAGCAGATCGCACGTGCCAATCCGGGGACTGAGTATGTCATTGTGGGAGATAGTGAATCGGATATTCATGAGGTTTTTGCTGAAACAAGGGAGTTACCGAAGAACTACCACTTCGTGATTCGAGCAGCACAAGATCGTGCGATTGTGAATGGTGGCAAGTCGCTTACTGTTGACGCCGTGTTGGCGAGTGCCCCATTGAAATTCACCAGCAAACTGGAGATCAGCGAACGGGTCTCGAAGATCACGGGTGAGACTCGCGCCCGGCGCAAATCTCGTGAAGCTCGGCTGGCGGACGTTAGCGTTCGTGCGGTATCAGTGACAATTCGTGGCCCTGCGCGACCGGGCGGAAGGCTGCCAGACGTTAAACTGAACGTTGTGGATTCAGTGGAGCTCGATCCACCAGCGGGTGAGGATCCGATTCGTTGGGTTCTGCTGACCACGCTGCCCATCGATTCGCGTCAGGAACTATTGCGAGTCATCGAGTCTTACCGCTGTCGCTGGAACATTGAATTGTATTTCAAAACGCTCAAGTCCGGTTTGAAAACTGAGGACCTGAGATATGAAACACTCGAGCGCTATTTGAAGGCCTTCGCTCTATTCATCGTGATCGCTTGGCGAGTGGAATATCTCAAAGGCGCAGCTCGCCTCGACGGTGAGGCGAGTTGCGAGAAATACTTCAAGCCTGAGGAATGGCAACCGGCATATCTAGTGTATCACGACGGAGAACGTCAGCCCGTTGAACCGCCAACCATGATGGAATTTATGTTGATGATTGCAGAACTAGGGGGCTGGCAACGCAAGAAAACTCAAGGGCCACCAGGTTCCACGACCATCTGGAGAGGTATCCGAAAGATGGAAGCCTACGCAGATGCATTCCAAGTATTCAAAAAGGCCGAAAAAAGAAGTG
>JAQGHT010000357.1 GCA_028291565.1 Planctomycetaceae bacterium
CAAGGCTGCTCAGTGGCATCTGAAATACCAGCAAAAGGACGGGGGATTCGCCTATCATCCCGACAGCCTTGGACCTGGGACTCTATCGACACATAGCATGACTGCCGCAGGAATTGGCAGCTTGCAAATCATTCGTTTACATCTATATCCCGGCGCCAAAGATACGTTCGTGCCTGAGGTGGCAAACACGAAGAAGAAGGTCAACAAAACAGGAAAACGGTTTGGTGTCCTTACGCCCATCTTCCGGAATGAAGATTCGGATGAATTAACAGAAGCGGAACGTGTCTCACAGTTGAATTCCAACTATGTTCGCAAGGTTCGATTGGCTCAAATCGACGACGCCCTGACCAAAGCCTTGGATTGGCTCACCGAGCGGTTTACGGTTGATCGGCCAACCGGCCATCACATTTACTATTTGTATGCCCTCGAACGAGGAGCGACGCTTTCGCATCGAGAACGGCTGGGAGAGCACGATTGGTATCAAGAGGGATCGGCTTATCTCGTCGCGACCCAGACAAATGAATCAACCTGGTCGGATGCATCAGGGACTGGTCCGGCCGCGGCATTCGGAATCTTGTTTCTTGCCCGCGCGACCTCAAAAATGGTTCATAAAGCTCCGCGCGTCGAATTTGGCGCCGGAATTCTGGTCGGAGGCCGCGGTCTTCCCGACGATCTGAAAGCAGCGAAAGTCAACGACGGAAAAGTGAAAGTCGATGAAAAGAAGAAGACCCCATTGGAACAACTCCTGACACAGCTGGAAAATCCGCAGTCCGTTTTGATGGAAACCGAGCAAGCCCAAATTGTCGAACAGGTGATCATTGGCGACCGGAATGCTCTCATTGGACAAGTTGATCGCTTGAAGAAGCTTGCGACGCACCCCGACGCCGACGTACGGCGCACGGCATTGTGGGCACTTGGCCGATCCGGAGACTTACGACTCGCCCCTTTGTTAATCAAAGGACTCGAAGATTTGAACGTTGACGTCTATGTTGAAGCCCGAAATGCCTTACGTTGCTTGAGTCGCAAAGTGGAAGATTTCAAGCCTCAGGAAGATCCACTCGACGCAAATACTCGGCAACGGGAATTGGCGAAATGGAAGGCCTGGTATCGCCAGGTTCGTGACTATTCCGAACGAGACGACCTGGCTCCCAATCCCGAATAGCGATTTTCAACGATGTCAATTCGCACTGTTGCACCGACGCCAGAATTACGGGTCACTCGTTATGACCAAGTCAGTTCGTGGCTGATCGCGACCGTTGGTGGCTTGGGATTATCGGTATTCGTACTCATGGTGGCCTGGATTTCCATTCAACCGGTAAAGGTCCGTGAACCAATCCCCGTCGAAATCGTCGACATCAGCGGTGGTGTCGAAGACGGATCAATTGAAGAAACGCTCAAACTCGAAAATGAAGCCCCGGAGACCGAACAGGCGACGATGGCCGAAGAGGAATCCGATGTTCCCGAGATTCAGGAAACGCTGGATAACGTCATGGATCTGGCCAGTGAGGCCACAGATCAGGCTGAAAAGCAGTTCGAAACGGATACACGGAACGCCGGCAAGAAGGGGAGCGCTCACGGGACTGGCAAACGGGCACTCGGGATCGGTTCTGGAAAAGGAGGCGTGCCGCGAGAACAGCGCTGGTACGTCAGCTACAATGATCGCGAAACGCTGGAAGAATATGGCAATCAACTCGACTTCTTTCATATCGAACTGGGCACACTGACCTCCGACGGCCGGTTGATTTATCTGTCGCGATTATCAGCGGCGACTCCAATCAGCCGAACGGTGAATAGCGGCAAGAATGAATCTCGTCTGTATATGACCTGGCAAGGTGGTGCGCGGCGGAAAGCCGACTTACAGTTGTTTCAAAAGGCCGGGGTCGACGTGGGACAAGGCTCGATGCTGCAATTTTATCCACCAGATGTGGAAAAGATTCTGAGTCGACTAGAATTGGAGTTCAAGAAGCGAGCTCTCCCTGAAATTCGGCGTACTTACTTTTCCACTCGGCGACTCGACAACGGATATGAGTTCTATGTGACTCAGCAGACCTATTTTCGATAGCTGTGATTTGCGGAAGTCGGCGACGAACAGTTCCTTTATATTGATTCGAGCACAGCCATTATGGATATGAATGCGGTCTTCCGCGCGGCGGAAATCATCATCTACGCAGCCCAGGCGTGGACCGCATTGTATGGTGTATTTTGTGTGATCCTGTTGCTGCGCCGTATCCGGCAGAAGCAATTCAGCTCCGCAGCACGCGCCGATGATTTCTTGAGGCAGGTTCAAGAACCCCTCTCGCATCGCAAATTTGACGACGTGGCCGCGTTTTGTGATACGCCTCCGTATTGGGCCAAGATTGTGCCGCAGCTGATTCTGGTTGCGATGGCCAATCGCGATAAGGAACTCTCGAAGATTCGTCGGCTGCTGGCGGAGAAATTTGAGCGCGACGTGCTGTCCGATTTCGAATATCGCATGGCGTGGATCAGCACGATGATTAAAACGGCGCCGATGCTCGGGTTGCTCGGGACAGTCCAGGGGATGATCGCCGCCTTTACGAAAATCGCGAGCGTGGCTCGAGAATCTGGTACCGATCCAGCTCAGCTGGCGAGTGATATCAGCTTCGCGCTGTGGACGACGGCAATCGGTCTGATGACATGCATCCCGCTGGTAATGCTACAGTCCTTGATCCATGTGCGGATTGGACGGTTACAGGATGCCGTCCAGCAGCAACTGGGAAGTTTTATGGATGAGTTTTCTCTTGTTCACAAAACAGTTCGGCGAGGATCCTAGGCCATGTCACGCGGCCGAATCATTGACTCCGATGATGAGGACGAAGAATCCTTAACGCCACCGAAGCGGGCGCTCGATGGTGAGTTGGATCTGACTTCGTTGATCGACGTGGTCTTTCTGTTGCTGATTTTTTTCATGGTCTCGTCCACCATGAAAGGGACTCCCGACGTGGATACTCCGCAAGCCCATTTTGGTACCGGAGTGGTCGAAAAAACGGCGTCAATCGTGACCGTCCTGCGTGACGGTCCGGGCGGACCGCCCATGATCATTCTGGGAGATGGGCGCGGTCCGGAGGGGAATCTCGATGATGTCCACGATTACATTTCCCAAGCCGCCCGCGAAGGGAAGACGCACGTCATCATCAAAGCAGAACGTGACATTCCGCACGGATTTGTGCAACAGATCGAAAAGGTGGTTTCAAAAGTGGAAAATATCCGTTTGAATATCGGAGTGCAGGAAAAGCATTGAAAGCAGTGATACATTGCTTCATCGCCCGCCGATGACCACTTCCAGCTCAAGCTCAACTCCGTTGCGGTTGACGCCGATTTTCACCTTTTCACCTGGTTTGAATTTCTTGACCAGTACGACCATCTCGTCCTGCTTCTGAACGGCATCCGCACCGAACTTGAGGATCACATCGCCACTCTGCAAACCGGCAGTCGCCGCAGGGCCCTGAGGCAACACTTTGTCGATCAAATAGCCGGGAATCTCGGCTTTGGCACGCGAACTGATACCCAGGTAAGGAGTCCCGTCCGGCTTGTTGACTCTGGGGCGTGATTCGGAAGTATCATCCGGGTCCGACCCGAGCAAGGCCTCGGCCAATCCCTCGATCTCGTCGCCTCCCGCAACTTTTATGTAAGTTGGCCGGTCCGATGCCCGAGCGACTTCTTCGACCGAATCGACAACCATCTGCGACACGCGACGCATGCCGGCGATGTTCAGCAATGGCGCGTCATCGTCAGGACGATGGTACTGCTTATGCAGACCCGTGAAAAAGTGGAGTACGGGTATTTTGCGCTGATAGAAAGATGCGTGATCGCTCGGACCTTGCCCTCCTGGTTTTTTGACCAGTTTGAATTGATACTTCGATGCCAATTGGTCAATTAACGGAGTAAACTCTGTCGCGGTTCCGGTCCCATAAACAGTGAGTTTCTCGTTCCGCAATCGTCCGACCATATCCATGTTGAGCATGGCGATCGTGTCCTTGATCGGAACCAACGGATCACGGAGGTATTTCTCACTACCAATCAGCCCGGATTCTTCCGCCGTGAATGCGATGAACACGACTCGACGCGGCAACGGCTGAGCCTGGTTTCGTAATTTCAACTCCCGAGCGACTTCAATCAGCGATGCGGTCCCTGAACCATTGTCGTCGGCACCATTGTGAATTTCCTTCTTGGCGGAAAACGAAAGAGAGCCCATGCTGCCCATTCCCAGATGATCATAGTGAGCCCCAACCACGATCGTCTCGTCGGCTCGAACCCCGTTACCAGGCAGCACGCCGACAACATTTTTCAGCGGTTTACCCTTCCGCACTAGAGAAATTTCTCCCGTCAACCGGCTACCTGTCAGCATTCGGGACCGAGGCTTTAAATCGCTATCAATCTCTGTTTCGAGCTTTGCCAGATTGGAGTCCTGCGGGCCTTTAAACAATCCCTCAATGACTTCACGCCGGCAATGGACGACCGGGATTTGACGATTTCCTGCGGTTGAATTGACCTGAAATGCCATGAGTGGATCGACTTTGGCCGTCGCGCCGGCGGGCACTTCTGCCGCAGCCTGCTGATCGGTCACGAGTATCACGGCAGATGCACCGTGCTGAATGGCATTCAAGACCTTATGCGACACGACTGCAAATTCTGACGATTGAGCGCCATCAAAAGGACTCTTCGCATCCGACTTTTGCGGCTCATTGCGAATGACAATCACCGCATGTCCTTTGACATCCAGTCCGGCATAGTCGTCGTAGTTGTGCTTCGGTGCCGTGATCCCGTATCCGACAAACGCCAGTGGCAAATCCAACTTACCCGAACCACTGAGCGACAACGGCGTGAAATCGACTCTTACTGTCAAATCTTTTCGGACTCCATCCGCAGTTTGCAGTGTCAGCTGGTTAGTTGGCCCCAAGTCAAAGCGGGTTCCGATAAAAAACGAATTGAATGGAGTCCCCTGATAATGCTTCGTCTCAAGTCCAATTTCGCGAAATTGGTCAGCGATATAGTCTGCTGCCTTGTCGATTCCCGCAGTTTCGATACCTCGCCCCTGGAGTTCGTCGGACGCCAGATACGTCACGGAATTCTTCAGCCGCAGTTCGATTTGCTCGGGGCTTAAAGCGTCTTGTGCGAACAGGCCCGCTGGAAGGCTGGTAATTGCCAGAATCAATGTGCACGCGGAAATGCGGATCGCATCGTAAACTGTTCGAATGCCAGCCATGGAACTGTAACCTCTAACCAGAAAATACGTTGCAATTCATTGTTCGACGACCAATTTGTATCATACAATCCGTCGTCCGGTTGGCGAAGTGGAATGAAATCTGGCGTCGAATCATAGTCTGTCCGTCAAGAAACCTCAAAATGTCACCATTTTATAATCGTTGTGCAGTTGGAGCCTCATTGGCTGGTCTGTTTGCAATCACAAGCATGCTTGGAGCGACGTGCATTCAGGATTCGCCCCCATTCGCTCAAGCGGCAAACACGTTATTGGAAGAGAAGTCCGATGACACTGAATTTGATGCTGCAGATCTCAAATTCTTTCGCGACGAAATCGAACCAGTGCTCAAAGAGTCTTGCCACCGTTGTCATGGCGAAAAGAAACAAGAATCGAATCTGAGGCTGGATTCTCGAGAGGCCTTACTGAAGGGTGGCAAGAATGGACCAACAATTGTCCCTGGGAAGCCAGATGAAAGTTTGTTGTTGAAAGTTTTGGAGTACACCGGTGATATTCAAATGCCTCCAGATGAAAAACTGGATGACGAAACGCGTGATGCCATGAAAAAATGGATTGAAAAAAAGGCTCCGTGGCCGAAGGTCAAAGCGAAACAATAGTCGAGTCCAGGTATCTTTCCGACAAGTATGCAGACCGACTTTCATGACTGGACGTAATTCTCTCAAATTGAATGATCGCCCGACTCGGCGATTCAGTCGACGGTGCAGCCTGACTTCTAGAATCGTGTCTTACTACTGAAAGAGTGCATTTTGAAACGCCTTTCTGGAAAAATTGCATTGATCACGGGTGCCAATCAAGGGATTGGCAAGGGGATCGCCCGGGCTTTCGCGGCTGAAGGCGCCAGTTTGGCAATCTGTGCCAGAAACAGTGTCAAACTGGAAGCGACAGCTGCGGAATTACGGTCGATTGGAGTCGACGTACTGCTGCAGACGCTCGATGTGACAGACGAAGCGGCCGTGCAAGAATGGGTCAATGCCGCTCATGCGCGTTTTGGACGCATCGATCTGCTCGTCAACAACGCGGGCGCGTTTGACGGCGGTCCGATTGATCAGGTGACTTATGCGGCCTGGAACAACGTGATTGGTGCGTGCCTGACAGGCACATTCCTTTGCAGCCGCGCGGTTTTCCCCATGATGAAAGCTCAGGGAGGAGGGCGAATCATCAATATCGGTTCAATTTCCGCGCAACGCCCACGCGAAGGAAGCGCTCCGTATACAGCTGCGAAATTCGGTGTCTGGGGCTTAACCCAGGCCACGGCGCTCGACGGCCGGCCGTTCGGCATCACCTGCAGTTGTCTGCACCCGGGAAACGTTCTGGTTGAACGCCGAGTCGCCACCAATCGCGAATCGGACAATGAACCGATGATGAGCGTCGAATCAATCGCTGAAGTTGCCGTTACAATGGCGGCCTTGCCACCTCACGTCAACATGCTGGAAGCGATTGTCCTACCGGCAGAACAGGTTTATCTCGGCCGAGGATAAGGTTGATGTCATTGGTCATTGGTCATTTGCGATAAAAGAACGTCGCTTTACCAACGTCAAATGACAAATGACAAATGACAAATGACCATTTCTGTATTGCCATCGAATGCGATTCTCTACGAAGACAATCATTGTCTGGTCGTGAATAAGCCATCACGTCTGTTGACTGTCGGAGATCAAACACAAGACGTCAACCTGTTGGATCTCGCAAAGGAGTATTTGAAACAGAAATACAATAAACCCGGCGACGTCTTTCTCGGAGTCGTGCATCGATTGGATCGGCCGGTCTCGGGAGTTGTGCTGTTCGCCCGGACCAGCAAGGCGGCATCTCGGCTGGCCGATCAGTTTCGAACGCGTACAATGCAAAAAGTCTATTGGACTTGCGTGTCGGGTACGGTTGAACCGCAGGCCGGAACCCTGGAAGATTGGCTCTTGAAAGACCGTGAGGACAATTTCACGACCGTGGTGCAGCCAGATTCTCCGGGCGCGAAACCGTGCCGTTTGAGCTACCAGCGACTTGCAAGCTGGGGAAACTCAACACTCCTGGAGATTCTACCGGAAACAGGCCGCAGCCATCAGATTCGAGTGCAACTAGCGGCTCGCGGATGGTCCATTCTCGGCGACCGGAAGTATGGATCTCAGGAATCAGGCGGTGGCAGCATCGCACTCCACGCGGTTCAATTGACTTTCCAACATCCGACACTGCAGCGACCGATTGTGGTGAATGTCCCACCACCCGACGCCTGGCAGGAGTGGAATCCGCATATCGGTGAGGAATTCACACGTCACTTTTCGTCGGCCCCTGCTGATTCAGGGATTCAGGCCGATTAATCGAGCATGAATGGAATTCGGGCTCGTCAGGACCGTGATTCACCTGGCAAATGGACTCCCAAATACTCCTTTTGCGCAAGAGAAAACGCTCGGGGCAGCATCAACGATTGCAACGACGACACATCTATCCCGGTTGAATCGAGACCATCGCGGGTTTCTCTCTCTTCAGACGAGTCGAATGCTTGGTCGAAAAAACACTTCAGGTACGAACGATTGTCGGGCACTCCTTTGTGCTCTGAATTCGCTTCAACGTCCCAGTCGATATTTGAAACGAACCGTCCGTATTTCGACATTTGCCGGCTCAGTCCCGACAGATCGTACAACAAGAAAAAGAGTTACTGTCCAATTCGGTGCCGATGACCGATGGCGGCTCCCAACAAGGAGAATGGTTGCGATGGACTTGTTTTCGAATGCCTCCGATGACGCGATTGCATTGGCGTTCTGCTGCGGCGCATTGTTACTTTCCGGCGGGCTGATGTACTTCAGCCGCTATTTGAATCCTGCTGCCGCGAAGGCTGCGGAATTGGCCGAAACGCCGCAATTGCGAATCGCTCGACCAGACTATGAGCGTCACCAGGTGCCAGCCCAGGAAAAGGCCGCCTAGTTTGGGTCTTGCAGCATTGAATCAGGCATGCGCGTCGTGTTCTGGACGGGCTTCGTTTTTTCGAACACTTTGGCAAACCGGAAGGTCTGCCACCACAAAACGGGTTGACCGCATAGAATGCCACCCTATGCCGTTTACCCTTTTCAATGACCGACAAAATTCGGATTTATACTGTTCGCGACCACGAATGAGTCTTGTTCAATACTGATCCCCGCGATCAAACGTCTCATTCTTAACCGTGCTCGGTATAGCCACAGATTCACACAGGTGAAACACAGATTTTTCAATTCGTAGGAAACCGATGCGAGTACGAGAAGTGATTTGATTTGAACCATTTGGCGTCCCCCAAGAATGCTGCAGCCAATCCCAGATTGATCGTTCTGCATCGGGAGTTGGTTAACGGGACGCAGCGTGTGACGGACAGGAATGTCCATCCTACTTCACCGAAATCTTGTATGAAAATCTGTGTTTCATCTGTGTGAATCTGTGGCCAAAACTTCTTTTTCCGCTGGCGTTGCAAAAGGGTTAACGGCGTAGAATGCCGCTCTCCCGCAGAAGTTGGCCGCATTGGGTTTGTGATGCTTTGACCTGCCGCGAAGTGCCACGGTTTTCCAGCTCGGAGCTGAAATTCAACGACAGGCATTTCCGGCTGTCCGGTGAATAGCGCTGGGATTAATTTCGTGGTCAGTTCAGGCGCCACCGCATTGCGGCCTGTCTGAGCAACCGAGTCAAGCCGCCGCAAAGGCGTGTTGGGCAGTTCAATCCAGGCGGTCTGGATTCACTTACAGGCATTGCGCCGAATTGCAGTTGCTTCGCAAGATTCTCTCACGCGTCACGCCAGGTCATCAGACAGCTCGGGTGATTCAACAATTTTGGCGTCGATATCCGGGGGAATTGGAATCGAAATCAATTCGGTGTTGTGAGCCACGATACAACAGACAGTCTTCAGGCTGCCCCGCGCCAACCGCGTTTCTCCGCGCCAGAATTCCATATCCAAGGTCAGGCTTTTGACCCCTTTTCGACTGACGTTCAGGCGAATCTCAATTTCGTCTTCGAAACGAGCCGGAGCTTCGTAAGCACACGATGTGCGAACTCGAGGCCACCCGATTACGGAGCCATCATCCCTGGTCATCATCACGCTCAAGCCGAGCGATCGAAGAAAGGCATGCTCCGCCTCTTCCATGTACCGGTAGTAATTCGAAAAGTGAACGATCCCCGCCATGTCAGTTTCTGAGAATTGAACGCGGCGGTGGTAAACGAATTGAGACATGTTTTCCGTATCGTAGAGGTCGCAAAATGATTGTTTGCGACCTTAAGTTTTGAGCGGTAGCGGCGCGGAAACTTCCAGCAGATCAATGGCAGGGCGCGCGTCACAAAAAATTGTCGCCAATCGCCCGTAAACCACGTCTTCGGCTCCGCATTGGAATATGGTTTGGAGTTGCAGGCCAGGCGAAATCTTCAGGATGGCCCCCAGATCAATTTGCCGCAGCACATTGTGATTGATCAGGACACGGCCCAGCGGGATTTTGCCTGCCAGGATCTCATCGCGAACTGGCTGACTGATATATTGCAGATGCAATCGCACAATACCAAACTGTACGACGGTTTCCGTACCTGATTTCAGCAGCAGAATCTTGCGGCAATAGTCTTTGCTTTGCAATTGTTCTTCAAGAACCCGAACATCCACCGTGCAATGGTGATGTGACTCCATTGTGACGGTCATGTGGTGAGAATGGACGAGCAGGCTTTTGTATGGCTCGGGCGTTAATGCCGAGGGAATATGTTCCGCGTGGCTGATCAATGGTTCCCCACTGGGAAACAATTGCATCAACGAGTCCAGTTCAGACAAGACATTCAATCCCACGCCCTCCTCGGCCGTGCTATACCGTACGCGGGCAGAAATTAGACGTTTCGAACGCGGGGGTATATGTTGACAAACAACTCATTCGTCATCGCGAACAGTATCAATGCCCGCGACTCGGGCGAAAGTCCAAAAGCCGATTACGTGTATCTCACTTCGCGGTGCGCTGGCTCGAAATATTCCGGTAGCAAAGTATCGACCTGCAGTAAACCTTTGCGAGTTAATACGATGCCACCATTTTCACGATTCAAATAGCCTTTGGCTTGCTGCCGGTCGAACGTATCGCCGAACTCGGCAAACAGATCAACCCCAAATTTCTGTTTGAATGGGGCCACTTCCAAGTGGCCTTCCTTCATTTGCAGTACGAGTTCCCGGATCAGCAATTGATGCCGGCTCGGCGTCAATGCCCGATTCAGGGGCAGGCGGCCGGCATCCAGAGCGGCGACGTAATCGTTCAACTGGTCCAGATTTTGATAGTGGACTCCTTGCAGATGTCCGAACGAGGCCACTCCGGTGCCCAGCAAATCACATCCACGCCAGACATTGTCGCGATATACGAAATGGTCAGTCTGCGGGTTCTTCACCAATTCGTTGCCGCTTGAAACCTGATACCCTGAGCTGGCCAACGCGTCATAAGCTTCATTGACCCAGCGGCGCTTCGTGGCCCAATCCGCGATTGGGGATTCGATCCCCGTTTCCTTCATTTCTTTCGAAATGATTGTGTTGTGCGGCAATTCCATCTGATAGATCGTGATGTTTTCAGGATCCATCTCACGCACACGTTCGATGCAGTTGGCCCAGTTTTCGTCTGTTTCACCAATCATGCCGGCAATCAGATCGATGTTGACTTGTGGAAATCCGACCTGTCGGATCCATTCATAAGCCCGGCCAATTTCCGGTGACAGGTGAGCCCGGCCATTCTCTTCCAGGATCTTGTCGTTGAAGTTCTCGACCCCCAGTGAAACCCGGGTCACGCCGATATCCTTAAGCGTCTGAACCTTCTCCAGACTTAAGGTGCCGGGTTCACATTCGAACGTCACTTCTTCGGCGTGGTCCCAGGAAACGGACTCGTGCAGCCGATCTCGCAGTGAGCGCAATTGTTTGGCGCTGAGATAAGACGGTGTCCCGCCGCCGAAATAGACAAATTTCAATTCGCGACCCGCCACCGCCGGCTTCTGACTGAGGAGTTGAACTTCCCGGTCCAGCGCCTGAACGTAGTTCTCAATGGCTTTGGCGTTCTGGTCAGTATAGACTCGAAAGTAGCAGAACTTGCAGCGTTTGCGGCAAAAGGGAATGTGAATGTACAAACCCAGCGGTATGGACCGATCGGGCTCACGTTCCAGGGCTGCCAGAATCTCCGGAGTTCCTTCTCGTTTCCACAGGGAAAACGGAGGATAATTAGAGATGAAGTAGCTGCCCACTTCGGTTTTCTGAGGCGTTTCGATAGTCATCAAACACTACTCGGTCTGAAAATGGTATTTTGTCGCGGGTTTGAGAGTATTCAAACTTCAACTCGCAACGAATTGTCACTCCTCCGCAGAGGAGTGAGTTCACAACCTGTTCACTTTGAGCCCGCGCCGAAGCAATACACGAACCCGTCCGAGGATTCCGAACCAATCACTAAACACCCTTCAGCCACGGCTGGCGACGCGGAGAAACTTTTACCCGCGCTGAATTTCCAGACTTCTTTTCCCGTAGCCAGATTCGCGCAGTACAAGTTGCCGTCTTCTGATCCGAAGAAAACGCGTTCACCGACCACAACAGGCGAACTGTCGACTTTGCCCTTCGTATCAAAATGCCAGCGTTCTTCACCGGTTTTGCGATTCAGACAATGCAGTCGTTTATCCCGCCCACCGACAACGATTGAATCAGCGGTTACCGCGGCACATGAGTGATAGGGAAAGTCTCGTTCTTTGTCCTTGAAGGCCCAGATCGTTTTCTTAGTCTTCCAATCGACAGCAACCACTTCGCTCGCATAGGTCCCCACATAGAGCATTTCATGTACCACGGCCGGAGATGCGATCAGATAAGTCCCGAGATGAATGTCCGTCTCTTCCGTCCCGTTGTCGAT